>JAYTNY010000078.1:0-5160 GCA_043748055.1 Roseobacter sp. | reverse complement strand
ACTGTATTTACAAGACCGACATTCGCTGCAAGACGGAATTAAATATGCGCAGTATGCCGAGAGCAAAGGCTTTGAGGCGGTGTGGCAGGCCGAGAGCCGCCTGGTGCGCGATGCGATTGTGCCGATGGCGGCGTTTGCGGCGACGACGAAGACGATGAAAGTAGGCAGCGGCGTGATCAACAACTGGACGCGCAACATTGGCTTGTTGGCGGCCACGTTTCTTACGCTGGATGACCTGGCCCCCGACCGCGTGATCTGTGGGATTGGGGCATGGTGGGATCCATTGGCGAAGAACGTGGGCATAGACCGCAAGCGCCCGCTGTTGGCGATGCGCGAGACGATTGAGGTGATGCGCCGCCTGTTGCGCATGGAGCGCGTGACGTTTGAGGGCGAGTTTCACAAAGTGACCGGCATTGAATTAGACGTGGTGCATGGGCGCAAAGAGCCGCGCAACATCCCAATCATGATTGGCGCGACGGGCGACCAGATGATGGAGCTGACTGGCGAGATTGCGGATGGCTGCGTGATGAACTATTGCGTCTCGCCGGATTACAACGTGCGGGCGATGGAGTTGATGGACAAGGGCGCGAAGAAAGCAGGCCGCCGCGTAGACGATTTGGATCGCCCGCAACTGGTGGTTTGCTCGGTGAACAAAGACCGCGCCAAAGCCATTTACGATGCCAAGTGGCTGCTGACCCAATATGTGGCCCAACAGCCGCACATTGCAAAGGCCAGCGGCGTGGACGATGTCACGATCAAAAAAATTCAAAGCATCGTGGGTTGGCCCGCCACCAAAGAGCAAGTAGCCAGTGCGATGGAATTTATCCCCGACGACTTCGTGCTAAAGATCAGCGCCACCGGCACGCCCGACGAGGCCCGCGCCAAAGTGCAACAATACCGCGACACCGGCTGCACGTGCCCCATCTTGTATCCGATGGGTGATGCGTACGAAATGATTGATGCGTTTGCGCAGGAGTAGTGAATGGGGATTAGGGATGGGTGATTGTTCAAATCACCCATCCCTAATCCCCATTCACCATTTACAAGATGTGGCAGAACTACGTAACGGTGCGTTCGTTGGATGAGGCTCTGGCTGTGTTAGCGCAACAGCGCGAGGCGGCTCGCATCGTGGCGGGGGCGACTGATCTCATCATCGAGTTGGATCGCAAGGTGCGCAAGGGCGTAAGCACGCTGGTGGACATCTCGCGCATTACGGGTGTCGGTGGGCTGGATGAGATTCGGTTAGACGCTGACGGTTGGATTCACCTCGGCCCGCTGGTAACACACAACCAGGCGTGTGCCTCGGCGTTGTTGCAAGCGCGGGCGCTGCCGTTGGCCCAGGCGTGTTGGGAGGTGGGTGCGCCCCAAATTCGCAACCGCGCCACCGTTGCGGGCAACCTGATTACGGCCTCGCCCGCCAACGACACCATTACGCCGTTGATGGCGCTGGATGCGCGGGTGACGTTGCGCAGCGCAGAGCGCGGCGAGCGCACGGTGGTGCTGCGCGAGTTCTACACCGGTGTGCGCCGCACGGTGATGCAGCCGGATGAGTTGCTGACCGATATTGCATTTAAGGCGATGGGTGAGGACGAGCGCGGCATGTTCATCAAGCTGGGCTTGCGGCGGGCGCAGGCAATAAGCATAGTAAATGTCGCAGTCGTCATTCAAGGAGATTGGAGATTGGCGATGGGTTGTCCCATCGGAGAGATTGGAGATTCGGCATCAAGTTCAATCGCCAATCGCCAATCTCCAATCTCCTCTGTCCGCATCGCGCTTGGCTCGGTGGCACCGACCATTGTGCGGGCGAGCGAGGCCGAAGCGTTTTTGGCTGGCAAAGCGTTAAGCGAAGAAGTAATCGCGCAGGCAGGCGAGTTGGCAAGAGCATCGGTGCGACCGATTAGCGATGTGCGCGCCCCCGCCGACTACCGGCACGAGATGGTGAACGTGGTAACGCAACGCGCCTTGCGTTCTGTTGCGCATAGGCACAATCGCGGGTTGCTCCCAACAAACCCGGTGTTGCTCGCTCAGTCAATAACCAGTAACCCAATAACCAATAACTCCCCAATCTCCAATCTCCAATCCCCAATCTCTCTTGTTTTCAATCAGCCCAAAACCTTGCTGCGCCTGCTGCGCGAGGATGCCGCGCTGACTGGCACCAAAGAAGGCTGTGCCGAGGGCGAGTGCGGTGCTTGCACCGTGCTGATGGATGGCGCGGCGGTGATGAGTTGTTTGGTGCCTGCGCCGCGTGCGGCAGGATCAAGTATCCAAACGATTGAGAATTTGGCGATGAACAGCCAATTACATGCATTGCAACAAGCCTTTGTGGATGAGGCCGCCGTGCAGTGCGGCTATTGCACCCCCGGCTTTCTCATGGCGGGCGCGGCGCTGCTGCAAGAGCGCCCTCGGCCAACACGCGACGAAGTGGAGCAGGCGCTGGCGGGCAATCTGTGCCGCTGCACGGGCTATTACAAAGTTCTGTCCGCGTTTGAAAAATTGAACCACAAAGAACACGAAGAAGGCACAAAGAACACGAAGAATACTTAAGACTCTTTGTGATCTTCGTGTTCTTTGTAGTGAAAAGAAAAGCATGATTGGCAAATCGTTAAAGCGCATAGACGGCGTGGGCAAAGTAACGGGTGCAACGCAATACCCAGGTGACATAGATATGCCCGGTGCGGTGTGGGCCAAGCTGTTGTTTGCGGGGCGGCCTCATGCCCGCATCTTGGCGATGGACACTGCGCGGGCCGAGGCTGTGCCTGGTGTTGTTGCAATTTTTACGGCGAAAGACGTGCCGTGCAACGAGTATGGCCTCATCGTGCCCGACCAGCCGGTGCTGTGCGGCCTGGGCAGCGCCAAACCCGGTGCAGAGGTGGTGCGCTTTGTCGGCGACCAGGTGGCGCTGATTGTGGCCGAGACCGAGCAAGCCGCTGCCGAAGCCCGTGACCTCATCAAAATAACCTGGCAAGACCTGCCGATTGTGACCAACCCACGCGCGGCCATGCAGCCGGGCGCAACACAAATTTTGCCGGATGTGCCGGGTAACGTACTCATACACAAACGCATTCGCAAGGGTGATGTGGATGCGGCCTGGGCGCAGTGCGCTGTGGTTGTGGAAGGCACCTACGAGACACCAATGCAAGAGCACGCCTACTTGCAACCCGAAGCAGGCATTGCCTATTTGGATGCGCAGGGTCGCGTGACGGTGAAGGTAGGCGGACAGTGGACGCACGAAGACCAGCACCAGATTGCGCACGCGCTGCAACTGCCATTGGAGCAAGTGCGCGTGATTTACCCAGCCATCGGTGGTGCGTTTGGGGGGCGCGAGGATTTGAGCATCCAGATTGTGCTGGCGTTGGCCGCCCAACGTCTGCGTCGCCCCGTGCGCATGATCTGGAGCCGCGAGGAGAGCATCATTGGACATTGCAAGCGCCACGCGTTCTACATCAAAATGAAGTGGGGCGCGACGCGAGAGGGCAAGCTGGTAGCGGCTGAATGCGATTTGATTTCCGATGCGGGCGCGTATGCCTATACGTCTACGAAGGTGTTGGGCAATGCGATATTGAACGTGACCGGCCCATACGAAATTCCCAACGCCAAAGTAGATGCCCGCACCGTGCTGACCAACAATGTTCCGGCTGGCGCTTTTCGCGGCTTCGGCGGCCCGCAAGGGGCCTTCGCCGCCGAGATGCAGATGAACAAGCTGGCCGAAAAGCTCGGCCTCAGCCCCATCGCCATGCGCCTGAAGAATGTGCTGACCGATGATTCGATTTCCACCGTTGGCACCAAATTCCCCAAAGGCGTGACGATGCGCGAGACGATTGAGGCGTGCGTCACCGAATCAAACTGGAACGCGCAATCCCAAATCCCTAATCCTTCGACAAGCTCAAGACGCAGCCCCCAATCCCTAATCCCCAATCCCCTCCGCCGCGGTCGCGGTTTCGCTTGCGCCTTCAAGAACATCGGCTTCTCGTTTGGCTTTCCGGAGCGATGCGTGGCGACGATTGAACTGCGTGGCGACACTGAGATTGAACAAGTGATTTTGTTTCACGCCGGGGCGGATGTGGGGCAGGGCGCACACACGGCGTTTGTGCAGATGGCGGCCCATGCCGTGGGCGTGCCTGTTGAGCGCGTGACATTGGTTGCCAGCGACACGAGCAACAGCGGCGATGCGGGCAGCGCCTCGGCCTCGCGCATGACGTTTATGGCGGGCAACAGCATTAAGGGCGCCGCCGAGTTGGTGCTGAAGAAATGGGCCGACGAAGAACGCCCGGCCATTGCGACGTATCGCTACGAGCCGCCGCCAACAACGGCGCTGGACCCAGAGACCGGCCACTGCGATCCGAATTTTGCCTACGGCTATGTGGCCCAGGCCGTAGAGGTTGAGGTGGACATGGAGACCGGGCAGGTGCGCTTGTTGGATGTGGTGTGCGCCGACGATGTGGGCAAGGCCATCAACCCGCAACAGGTGGTGGGGCAGATGGAAGGCGCGATTGTGCAGGCGGCGGGCTATGCACTGATGGAGAACTTCATCATGAAAGATGGGCGCGTGTTGACGCCGCATTTGTCTACTTATTTAATTCCAACGATCTTGGATGTGCCGCCGCGCGTGAAGTGCGTAATTCTGGAGAATGCCGACCTAGTTGGCCCGTGGGGCGTGCGCGGCATGAGCGAGATGCCGATGTTGCCACTGGCCCCCGCCATCGCTGCTGCTATTAAGGATGCGACGGGTGTGTGGATTGATGCTTTTCCGTTTACGCCGGACCGGGTGTGGCGAGCGATACAAAAGATTTAGAGACTTACCTTACGCAGTAGCCCCATAACTCTGCCAAAAAGCATCCTGAGCGAAGTCGAAGGGTGCGGACGTGGACGAGCTTCTCTAGTCAAGCTTGACATAGAACGCATTCTTCGACTACGCTCAGAATGCTTTCGTGTTGATGTAGGTAATGCTGTGTAAAGTGAGTTAGAGATAATGCCGTATGGTCAAAAATAGGAGAGGACAAGGCCGGGCCGAGATTGAAAACGTGACACCGCGCATTGACGACGGCGCGTTTCCCATCAAACGATTTGTGGGTGATGAGGTTGTGGTTGAGGCCGATGCGTTTACGGACGGACACGACGCGATAACGGTGGTGTTGCTGCACCGCAACGAGAATGATGCGA
>JAYTNY010000077.1:0-7975 GCA_043748055.1 Roseobacter sp. | reverse complement strand
CATCCGTTTCTTTAATGCGCCCGCGCATCTCTTGGTACAACCGCTCTTGCAAGGCCTGCGTGTGTGCCGTCATCGCTTCGCAATAGCCATTCTCTTCGTTCAAGTAAGCCAGCACGCTGGGGTCTTCGCGGTAGCGCATCCAAAAATAATCCTCGGTGCGCGTCTCGCCGTGTTGGGTGATGGGGTGCGGATGTTTGGAGGCAAGGGGGGCTGTAAACGTCATACCGTGAATGATAGCCCGCTCAATTCTGCGCTGGCGCTAGTGCTTGACCCTAGAACCCCCGACCCCTAAAGGGGAGTCGCTGTGAAAATCAACGACTCCCCTTTAGGGGTCGGGGGTATCCGAATCTACGTGCTACCAATCCCTCAAAATCGCCGCGCTCAACGCCGCACGCTCGGGCAGGCTGCTCAGCACCACGTTCTCATGCACGGCGTGAGCGCCATCACCCACCGCGCCCAAGCCATCCATCGTCGGCGTGCCAATGTCGGCGGTGAACGAAGCATCGCTGCCGCCGCCGCTGGGGCCATGCGCAATGTCCAGGCCGATGGCCTGAGCAATCTGCTGAATGCGGGCGAAGGTTTGCAAGCGGCCTGCATCGCAGGGCATGGGTGGCCGGTCGGGTTCGCCTTGCACTTCCAGTGTCGCGCCTTTCAGCGTGGGCTGCAAATTGCGCAACGTGTTCATCACCCATTGCGCATCCTCGCGGCTAATCACACGCGTGTCCACAAACAGCTCGGCGTAATCCGGCACCACGTTGGTCACACCGCCGCCTTTAATCGCGCCCACCGAAAACGTTACGCCGCGTGGGTAATCTGTGAGGGCCTGAATCTTAAGCACCTGCTGCGCCAACTCCTGGATGGCGTTGATGCCCTCGGCATGGTTGCCGCCCGCGTGCGCCGCCTTGCCCCGCGCAATGATCTTGTAGGTGCCTGTGCCTTTGCGTGCACTCTTCAGGCGGCCATCCGCCAGCGCAGGTTCCATCACCAAAGCCAGCGCGGCACCCCGTGCCAAATCTTCAATCAAGGTGCGGCTGGTGTCGCTGCCGGTTTCTTCGTCGGATGTAAACACGAGCCGAACTTCGCGCTTGGGGAATAGGTCTAGTTCGCGCAACGCTCGAATGGCGAACAGCGCGATGACGTGGCTGGCTTTCATGTCGTACGAGCCGGGGCCATAGAACCGCCCGCCTTCGATGCGGATAGGCCGCTGGGCCAATGTGCCCGCAGGATGCACGGTGTCCATATGCATAAACAGCGCAATGGGCGAGCCAGCGCCCTTGTTCCAGGTGCCCACCACATGGTTGCCCGTTATTTCTTGCGGGTGCATCGTCACCTCGGCCCTCAAATCGGCCAACTCGCGGTGAATAACGCGGCCTACGGCATCCACACCGGGCTTCTCGTTCGTCTGAGATTCGATGCCGACGATCTCGGTTAGCAAGTCGGTCATCATCGGCAATTGCAGTTTAAGTAAGTTGAGTAAATCTGACATTGTTTTACCTGATTGATCTTAAAAACTTTTCACCACAGAGACACTGAGGACACAGAGGAGCTGGTCTTTTGAATGCACTCTATGCACTCTATGCACTCTGTGCCTCTGTGGTGCATTTTTAGTAGCAGCTAACAGAGAAACCCATTCACAGTGGCCACAAATTCATCGGTCTTTTCCACCATTGGCAAATGCCCACACGGGTCCATCCAAACCAGTTTGCCATTGGGCACGCGCTCAATCGTGAACTGGGCATTGCGCGAGGGCATGATCTGATCTTGCAGCGTGGCGATCATCAGGGTGGGGCATTGAATCTTGGCTAAGTTCTCGAACGTGTCCCAGCCCAACGAGGTATGCACGGTTAAGTTCGCAGCCGTCTCGTCCATCTGGTTAAAGTCGCTTAAGCCATCCCGCAGCACTTGCAACTCGGGCTGTTGATGGAAGTAGCGACCGGAGATGCTGCGGGCGACGAAATCGCTGTTGGCAAAGGGTAGGGCGCGCAGCTTCACCATCAGCCCCGTGATCTTGTGGGCGAAGCCGACAAACTTTCGCTCACGTTCGTCTTTGAAGGTGCTGAAGTTGGACAACACGAGCTTGCTCACCCGCGCCGGTTGCGCGGCTGCCATTGCAACGGCGATGCCGCAACCGTAACTATGGGCGACGATGTCTACTTGGTCTAGCTCAAGCGCATCCAGAAAAGCATACAGAATTTGAGCCAAGCCATGATAGGAGTAACTTTGCTCTAACGTGAGTCGCGGGGACAAACCAGGGTTTTCCGAAAACCCTGGTTTGTCCCCGCAAGGTACTTGCAGCGGTGGCGAAAACCCGAACCCCGGCAAATCCGGCGCAACGCAATGATGCTGTAAATAGAACTGGTGCATGGCAGGCAACCAGTAGCGCGACGCCCCGCCCCAGCCATGCAACAACAGCATCGGTTTGTGTCGGGCGTTGCCCAATGTGCGATAGGCAATCTCTAAACCCATGCCGATGGCATTGACATGGACTGTCTGAATTCCGGTGATAGCACTTGTAGCTGGCATCAGTTTAGAATACTAGCATCTTAAGAAACACAAATGGATACTTACTCAAACAACCCCAATGCTACTAACAGCGAGCCCATTGCACATAGTGAGACCCCCCAGCGCGTCAAAGTGGACGTGATTAAGGTGTCGGCCAATTCTCGATCTACCGCTGTTGCCGGTGCCATCGCCGGTGTCGTCCGCGAGCATGGCCGTGCCGAGGTGCAGGCGATTGGCGCAGGCGCGGTTAACCAATCTATGAAAGCAGCCGCCATTGCGCGGGGCTATTTGCTGCTAGATGGCATCAACGTCGTCGTCATTCCCTCGTTCTCGGACGTGGCTATTGAAGGCAGCGAACGCACCGCCATTCGCCTCACCGTTGAGCCGCGCTAGTTCATAAGGCCCCATTGCGCACAGACCTTCACTGTCACACCACCGCCTCCGATGGCACGCTTGCGCCCGCTGCACTTGTCTCGATGGCGTATGAGCGCGACATCGGCGTGCTCGCCATCACCGACCACGATACAGTGGCCGGGCACGACGAAGCGATTGCCACCGGTGCGGCACTGGGTGTGCGCATCCTGCGTGGCATCGAGATAAGCGCCCTGAGCGAAGAGGGCAAAGAAGTGCATGTGTTGGGCTATGGGGTGCAGCCCAGCGATGAGGCCACGCGAACCCGAATCGAAAGCCTGCGCGATGTGCGCGAGGCGCGGGCCAAAGCCTTGTTATCCAAGCTGAGTTCGCTCGGCATCACCATCAGCTTTGAGCGGGTGAAAGCCTTTGCAGGCGATGGCATGATCGGCCGCCCGCATGTGGCGCGCGCGATGGTAGAAGCAGGCGTGGTGCGCACCGTAAACCAAGCCTTCGACGAATACCTGGGTGAAGGCAAAGCTGGTTTTGTCTCACATGAGGGGTTAACCCCGCAGCAGGCGGTTGCGCTCATTCATCGTGCGCATGGGGCGGCAGTGTTGGCGCATCCCATGCTCTACAAAGGCAACCTGGATGGGTTGCTGCAAGACAGCATCGCGGCTGGTCTGGATGGCATCGAAGCCTTTTATCCATCGCATACGCCCGAGCAAACGCAAATCTTTGTGCGGCTGGCCGAAAAGCAGGGCCTGGTTGTCACCGGCGGCAGCGACTTTCATGGGCCGATTGGCGATCTGGAAGTGTCGCTCGGCACCATCAGTTTGCCCCATGACGCCATCCCCAAATTGGATGCGCGTATTCAGAATTACAAATAAGGGCAGTGACCATACGGAAATTCTTTCGCGGAGGTGCGGAGGAAGCGGAGCTGCGGAGAATTGATAAAACAAATTCTCCGTGTTCTCCGCTCCTCCGTACCTCCGCGAAAAAATCTTTGTGATGCAACTGCGCTACGGAGAAGCATGTTCAAAAACTGGAAAGTCTGGCTTGGGTTTGCCATCAGTGCGGTCTTTCTGTATTTCACCCTCAAAGACGTTCAACTTGATTTACTGCTGGAGAGTTTTCGCAAGGCGCAGTGGGGCTGGTTGCTGCTGGGCGTTCCAGTCTGGTTGCTTAGTTTGGCGGCACGTTCGCAACGCTGGGCGGTGTTGATGGAGGGTGCGCCGTTCTGGGTGGCTTTTCATGGCACCAATATTGGCTATGCGTTGAACATGACGTTGCCCTTGCGGTTAGGTGAGGTGGCCCGCGCGTTTGCGGTGAACGACCGCACCAAAATTCCGATTGCCAAAGTGTTGTCGTCGGTGGTGGTGGAACGCCTGTTGGATTTGGCCGTGGTGCTGGGCATGTTCGCCGTGTCTGCGCAGTTTATTGATATGCCCGCGCAAACCCAAAGCTATGTGCGCCTGGCGGGTATTGGTATGGTGGGGCTTATTTTGATTGGTGCAATTGTGGTGTGGAGAGTACGATTTTTTGAGAATTTATTAGGACAAATTTTGCGATTTATTGAGAAAGTGCTTGTGAAACTTTTTCGAAATAAATTCTTGAGTCTAAGAGTTGAACTTTGGCAACAACGCTTTCGAGATTTGTGCGCGGGCTTTGCTGTCATCGGCACGCCTGCCCGCTTTCTCTCGGTCATGCTCTACACCGTGGTGTTGTGGGCTGGCGCGCTGGCCTTTGCCTATCTCAGCATGATGGCGTTTATGCCTGCGCGGCTCGACCACGCCGGTCTGTTTCTGGTGGCGGCCAACTTGGGTGGCGCTATCCCCTCGGCCCCCGGCGCGTTGGGTGTGCAAGAGGGCGCGGCCATCGCCATTCTTGCGCCGTTTTATTCCAAAGAAATTGTCTCTACCGTGTTGCCCGCTTGGGCTTTCACCTGGTCGTTCTCGCAACGCATCGCGCTGGTTCTTTTGGGCATCGTGGGCGCACTCAGCATGGGCATCTCGTTGTCTAAACTTACGCAGCCTAAGAAAGTATGAGGTATGAGGTATGAGGTATGAAGGATGAGCAATTCATACCTCATCCCTCATACTTCATACCTCATACTTTCTCCCAGTCTTCATGCGCGTCCTCCAAGTTCTCACGTACTATCGGCCCTACATCAGTGGCTACACCATCTATGTCGAGCGCCTCTCGCGGGCGTTGGCGCAGATGGGGCATCAGGTCACTGTTCTCACCTCGCAATACGACGCGCAAATGCCATTGCGCGAAACCGTAGATAGGGTGCAGATTGTGCGCGTGCCCGTGGCCATGCGCGTCAGCAAGGGTGTCATCATGCCCAGCTTTGGCCGCGTGGCGCGCAAGTTGATTCGTGAACATGACATTGTGCATACGCACTTGCCGCAATTCGATGCAGCCGGGTTGGCCGTAAACGCCAAGCTGCTGCGCAAGCCCTCGCTGCTCACCTATCACTGCGATATCACACTGCCGCCATCGGCCATAAAGCTGGCGGCGCAGCCTGTGATTGAGACGATGAATCAGATTGCGGCGCGCTTCATCGATTGCATCGTGGCCTACACCGATGATTATGCCCGGCACTCGCGGCTTGTATCTGGCTTGTTGCACAAGGTGCGCGTCATCCCGCCGCCTGTCGAAATCCCCATCCCCACCCACGACGATGTGCAAGCGTTTAGAGCAAAGTGGGGCTTGGGTGAAGCGCCTGTGATTGGCATGTGCGCGCGGCTGGCCACCGAAAAAGGCGCGGAGGTTTTGGCGGATGCGCTGGAGATTGTGCGCAAAAATATTCCATCGGCACAGGTGGTTTTTGCAGGCACCTACCAGAGCGTGCTGGGCGAGGAAGACTATGGCCGCCGCATTCTAGCCCGCGTGGATGCGCTAAATGCGCAAGGCCGCTGCTGGACGTTTACCGGCCCGTTGCATGGCAAAGAGTTGGCGGCGTTCTACGCAAACAACGCTGTGTTTGTCACACCCAGTTTGAACTCGACTGAATCATTTGGCATTGCTCAGGTGGAATCCATGATGTGCGGCGTGCCATCGGTGTGCAGCGCGCTGCCGGGCGTGCGCGTGCCGGTGCAAACCACAGGCATGGGGCTGGTTGTGCCGATTGGTGATTCTGCGGCGTTGGCTGAAGCCATTCTAAAAATCTTGGCTAACCGTGTGCAGTATGTGAAACCGCGTGAATTTGTAGAAAGCTATTACAGCACTGCCAAAACTGCGAATCTGTATCAGGATTTGTATCGCGAAATGACGGTGAATTCAGGGATCAAAACCCTGCGCTGAAGACAGCGTTGAGGGATTTGATCCCTTGCCGCGCTGGTTGCCCTAAAATGCTGATCTGAGGAGTGCGAGGAGGCGGCAGGAGAACCATGAACGCAGATTTGAACGATGTGACCGAGAACGCAAGCAAAGCCGCGAACGAAAAGCGTGGTGGGCCGCTGGGCTGGTTTAGCCTGGGCGCCATTTTGGGAGCGGTGATTGCGGTGGGCGCGATGACATTTGCCGGTGGTGCGAATCGCCAAACCGCATTAAGCGAAGCCACCATTCGTGAGGCCGCCCGCGAGGGTGCGAACGAAGCGATTGCTGCCGAGGTTAAGCGCACGACGCTGGAAATGGCGCAGGCTCCAGCCGATGCGCCTGCACAGCCCACTCAGCCTGCCCAGCCCTTAAAAATAATTGGCCCCGAAAAGCCGCCCACCACACCTCCCGAATCCGCCAACAGCAATATCACTATTCGAGATGCGAACGTGCTGGGCAAGGCCGATGCGCCGGTGACGATTGTGGAGTTCAGCGACTTTGGTTGCTATTACTGCACCACGTTTTACAACAACACGTTTAATCGCCTCGTTCAAAAATATGTAGATAGCGGGCAGGTTCGATTTGTGTATAAGCATATGCCGATTACGTCGTTGCATCCGGGCGCCGACACGGCTTCTTTGGCTTCGGAATGCGCCGCAGACCAGGGTAAGTTTTGGGATTATCACAATGTGTTGTTCGCCCGCAACGCCAATGGCTTTGCCAAAGAGTTGATGGTGCAATACGCCAGCGAGATGAAGCTGGATGCCACCAAGTTCACCGCCTGTTTGGACACAGCCGAGATTGCCCAGCGGGTGCAGGTGGACATGGCGCAGGCAGCCGATCTTGGCTTGCGCGGAACTCCCTCGTTTCTGATAAACGGCAAGCAACTGATTGGTGCGCAGCCTTACGAAGTGTTTGCGCAGGCGATTGAGCAGGCGTTGGGGAAGAAGTGAATGGGGATGAGGGATTGGTGATTAAGAACACAATCACCAATCCCTAATCACCAATCCCTCATCCCGAATCACATGCCCGACATTTCTCCTGCCAAAGTCCTCATCGTAGACGACGAGCGCAACATTGTGGATTTGGTGGCGCTGTATGCACGGCAGGCGGGCTATGCTGTGCTGCAAGCCTATGACGGTGCGACGGCGTTGGAGCTGGTGGAGCGTGAGCGGCCTGCGATTGTGGTGTTGGATTTGATGCTGCCCCAAGTGAATGGCTGGGACGTGTGCAAACGCTTGCGCCAAAAATCGGATGTGCCCATCATCATGCTGACCGCACGCAGCGATGACGTGGACAAAATCGTTGGGCTGGAGCTGGGGGCCGATGACTACCTCACCAAGCCATTTAACCCGCGCGAACTCATGTCACGCATCAAAGCCATTCTGAGGCGAACCAACCGCGATGAGGCACGCACCGATGCAGCGGTGGTGCAAGCGGGCCAATTGCAGATTGACCCCAATAAGCATGAAGTAACGCTGGCTGGAACACCCATCAAACTGCGTGCCAAAGAATTTGATTTGCTGGCGTTTTTGGCCGCCAACGCCACGCGCGTGTTTACCCGCGAGAAGCTGCTGGAAACCGTGTGGGGCTTTGATTTTGCAGGCGAGACCCGCACGGTGGATGTGCATGTGGCTCAGTTGCGCAAACACTTGCAAGGCGTTGATGAGAGCGGTGTAGAGATTGAGACGGTGTTCGGCGTGGGCTATAAGTTGGTGACGAAGTAGCGCTCGGTACTGGAGTCGAGACTATGTCAGGGACGACATCCCTACGAGGGATATTTTCCAGGGCAAAAGGT
>JAYTNY010000076.1:0-13808 GCA_043748055.1 Roseobacter sp. | reverse complement strand
GCCACGCTGCACTTTGCCAAAGGCGATATTCGAGATTTTGAGGCATTGCAAGCTGTTGTGGCTGTGGCCCAGCCCGATCTCATCGTGCATCTGGCCGCGCAAGTCGCCGTCACCACCAGCATCAAAAATCCGCGCGAGGATTTTGAGATCAACGCCCTCGGCACGTTTAACGTACTGGAGGCTGCGCGGGCACAGGCCCAACCCCCAGCGGTGTTCTACGCCTCTACTAACAAGGTGTATGGCGGCCTGGACGATTTAACGCTAGTTGAAGACGCCACGCGTTACCGTCTGCGCGATTGCCCCGACGGCGTGCCCGAAATTCAGCCGCTCGATTTTCATTCGCCCTACGGTTGCAGCAAGGGCGCTGCCGACCAATACGTCCGCGACTATGCTCGCATCTATGGCATGCGCACCGTCGTGTTTCGCCAGTCCTGCATTTATGGCGAGCGGCAGTTCGGCGTGGAAGACCAGGGCTGGGTGGCTCACTTTGTCATTGCGGCGGCCTACAACAAACCCATCAACATTTACGGCAACGGCAAACAAGTGCGCGACCTGCTGAACGTGCAAGACTTGGTCAATGTCTATGACCGCGCCTGGGACAAGCTGGATGCCGTCAGCGGCCAAGCCTTCAACATCGGTGGCGGCGCGCATAACACCCTCGCCATCTGGTCGGAATTTGGCCCATTCTTAGAAGAGCTTTCCGAGCGCAAAATTCAAGTGACGCGTTCGGATTGGCGCGCAGGTGACCAACCGGTATTCATCAGCGACAACACCAAAGCCAAAACCCTGCTGGGCTGGGAACCAAAGATCGAAGCCCATGCTGGCATTACCCAATTGTGGGAGTGGGTGACGAAGAACCCGCATCTGTTTACCTAGCTTTGGATTCCAGGCTTTAGCTGGTTACAAACTCGCTTGTAGGCTGGCTCTTTATCCAGTCAATAATCGGCTAAAGCCTGGAATCCTATAAGCCTACACACCATGAAACGACTCAACGAACTCGCACTGTTCCTCATCCTGCTCCTTTGCTACAGCTACTTCTTCCCGCGCTGGCAAGATCAGAACGTCAACTCGCGGCTGGATATGGTGGTGGCTGTTGTAGATGACGGCACGTTTGTGATTGACAAATATGTGGCGAATACAGTGGATTACGCCAAAGTGGGCGAGCACCACTACAGCGACAAGGCCCCCGGCACAGCCTTTCTCGGCATCCCCGTTTACGCGGGCCTGCGCCTTGTGCTGAACACACCAGTTGTGGATCGGCTGACCGACCGCTTGGCCAACAGCGAATCGTTCAAGGCCACCTTGCGCGAGAGCGGCAGCGGTGTGCTGAAGCAAAAGGTGCGCTTTGCCCTTACGCAAGTGGCGCTCACGTTCATCCTCATCGCTGTGCCCTCGGCGTTTCTGGGCGTGCTGATGTATCGCGTGTTGGGTCGCTTTGTTGAGAGTAACGCCGTGCGCTGGGCGGTGGTACTGGGCTATGGCCTGCTCACGCCCGCGTTTGCGTATGCCAATTCGTTTGTGGGACATCAGCTTGTAGCGGCGCTGTTGTTTGCGGCGTTTTACACGCTGTTTATGCACAACCCCACACCCAAGAACTTGCTTATTGCGGGCGCGTTGCTGGGTTACAGCGTCATCACCGAATACCCCAGCTTTCTTATCGTGTTGGTGTTGATGGGGTATGCGTTGTATCGCGTACTCAGTGCTCGGAGCGCACCCGAACAAAGTTCGGGATCAAGCGCTCCGAGCACTACACGCGCATTTTTACTCATCTGGCTCATTGCCCCTATGGCTCTGTGTGCTATCGGTCTCATGGTCTACAACAATGCCGTCTTTGGCGGCCCGTTCAAGCTGGGCTATGCCAGCAGCACGCTTTGGCAAGGCCAACACAGCCAGGGCTTTATGAGCCTGACTGTGCCGCACTGGGATGCGGCTTGGGGCATTACGTTTGGCATATTTCGTGGCTTATTTGTGCTTTCGCCGTTGCTGCTGCTGGCCGTGCCAGGTTTTTGGATGTGGCTGCGCCAGGAGCAATTTCGTGCCGAGGCCATTGTTTGCATTCTGGCAACGCTTAGCATGTTCCTGTTCAACTCCAGCACCAGCATGTGGTGGGGTGGGTGGAGCATCGGGCCGCGTTATCTCATTCCGGGGCTGCCGTTTATGGCTGTTGCGCTTGTTTTTGCTTTGCAGCAGCAAACCAAGCGATCACAAACCAGATCTTTTCAAAAAACCTGGTTTGTGATCGCAGGCCTGCTATTCACTTGGTCGCTCATCGCCACCTGGGGCATTACGCTGGCAGAGCAGCAGTTCCCGCCCGATACCATTCCGAATCCCTACCTGAACTACATGTTGCCCAACTGGGCGGCGGGCAACATTGCCCGCAACCTGGGCAGTTTGATGGGGCTGCGTGGGGTAACCAGCTTGTTGCCGTTGATTCTGGTTGTGGCGGTGCTGGGCACAATCGCTATCACCAAAAACCGCCAAACACAGCCGTTGCTAACCGAGCCGCGAGATAATGCAGCCCCCGCGTGGATGCCAAAATCGTAGGCGTTAGAAACGGCGAGGAACACAGACATGCTGCTATCTATCCTAGTGCCCTGCTACAACGAAGAGAAAACCATCCAAGAGATTCTCGATCAGGTTCGTGCCGTGAACTTGGAGAAAGAGATCATCGTGGTGGACGATTTCTCACGCGACCGCTCGCCCGAAATTTTGGCCGAGATTGCGGCGCAAGATCCAACCATAAAAGTGATTCGCCAGCCCGCCAACCGTGGCAAGGGCGAGGCCATTCGCACTGCGCTGGCCGCCGCCACCGGCGAGATCGTCGTCATCCAAGATGCCGACCTCGAATATGACCCCAACGATTACTATGAACTCATTAAGCCAATCGTAATGGGTAAGGTGGATATTGTGTTTGGTGCGCGCTTTTTAGGCCGCCACACCGGCATGTATTTCTGGAACGCGGTGGGCAACAAGGGCCTCACGTTTATGACCAACTTGTTTTACAACTGTTGGATCAGCGACATGGAGACCTGCTACAAAGTGATGCGCACCGACATTATGCGCAGCCTGAAACTAGAGAGTAACGACTTCCGGATTGAGCCAGAGATTGCGGCCAAGGTGCTGCGGCTGGGTTATCGCATCTATGAGGTTCCCATCAGCTACAACGGGCGCACGTATGAAGAAGGCAAAAAAATTCGCAAGAGCGACGGGCTAAAAGCCATCTGGACGCTGCTGCGGCTGGTGAATTGGAGCGGCACCGCACCAAAACTAACGCCGATACAGCCGAGCGACGCCGTGCGGGCGTTAGAAGCTGCACGCAACTACGCTCGCATGGCGATTCAGCCTTAAGTCCGAGTTGCCGAATGACGAAAGCTACAATAATGAACTTCGATATGAACATCCCCGTCAGCCAACGTCTCGTCTCTCGCGTCACGCCACGCAGCCAACGCTCGCGCCAACTGGCCTACTGGGGCATGGCACTTTTCACTATTGGCTTGGGGTTGCTGGCTGGGCTGATGGTGGGCGACCCCAATTCCCGCATCCCGCCGATTGCTATTTTGGGCGGGGCGGCGGGGTTCATTGTGTTGTTGGTTTGGTACAACCTGGGTCGGTTCGAGCATGGGGTCATGCTCATGGCGCTGTCTGGTGGCACTCTGAACTTTCTCACTGTGGGCACCGGCACCGAGAGCAAGCTCGTCATCAGCCTACTCATCGCCATGTTTTTGATGGTGGTGTGGATCGTGCAATCGCTGGTGAACAAGACACCGTTGTTGCGGCCCTCACCCATCAATGCGCCCATCCTAGGGTTCATGCTCGTCAACATCATCGCCACCGTCTGGTTCTTCATCATGAAAGATGAACTGCTGACGTTGTGGAGCCCACGCTTTGTCACCACACAATTGGCTGCGCTGGTGCTCAACCTGCTGGTGCCAGCGGTCGCGCTCATGGTCACCAGCACCATCCGCGATGTGAAATGGTTTCGGCGGCTGGTCACCATTACGCTCTTCATCGCCGCATTAAACGCGGCCACTAAGATATTTAGCTTGCCGACCAACATCATGCTGGACAACGGCAGCAAGGGCCTGTTTGTGATGTGGGGCGGGGTCTTTGCCTATTCCCAACTGCTGGTGAACAAAGAACTCTCGCTGACGCGCAAGTTGTTTATGGCGCTTACACTGCTTGGCATTTTGTATTACTACGTCATCAGAACATCCATTTGGCTATCCGGGTGGTTGCCGTTGTTTGTCGCCATCGCCGTCGTTACGCTTTTTTATTCGCGCAAATTGTTTGTGTTGATGGGGATTGCGGCGCTCATCATCGTCGCTGTTAACTTTGATTTTCTGTATGCCAGGGTGGTGTCCGACAACGTAAACGAAGGTGGCCTGGGCCGTCTGGATATTTGGCGCATGAACCTGGAACACGTTGCCAATCACCCTGTATTTGGCATGGGGCCGGCTGGCTACGCCGCCTACAACATGTTCTATCACCCCATCGATGCCCGCTCTACCCACAACAACTACTTTGATGTGCTGGCAGAAACGGGCGTTGTGGGCTTCTTCTGCTTTGTGTGGTTGCTCTCGCGGTTTGTGCGGGTGGGCCTCAGCGTCCGTCAGGCGTTTGCAGGCAAGCGCAATTTTGAGGAGATGTTCTCTCTAGCAACGCTGGGAGGCTGTTTTGGCGTTATTGTAGGAATGGCCCTAGGCGATTGGGTATTGCCATTCGCTTACAACCAAACCATTGCCGGGTTCGACAACGCCCAATACACCTGGATATTCCTAGGTTGTATGGTCAGCCTCTACCTCTCCACCCGCCGCGGGAGCATGACAAATAAGCACGTTTATGTAGGATAAGCTACATAACGCTGCTATTTTGTATATTTTTTCTTCCTTTGTTCTCAGCAAATCCTCCTTGCGCTCCTCCCCTGCGTCGCTATACTAGCCTAGTGGATTAACCCGAAAGACTAGGTTACTTGCATAGATAAATGGCTAGACCATCCTCGATGATGTGCTTAGCAATTTAGACTAAGCAGGCAACTACATAGGCGCAACACACCACCGTATTCACTGTCCTCCATCCTGGCCTCATGAGTCTTAACGACTCGCCCCGCATTCAATGCGCAGCGCCTGACGCATCCAACGCGCCGCAAAATGAGGTGCGTCAAACGCACCGTCATCATTCTCAGGAGGTCCGTAGTGAACACCCTGGTTCAATCTGTTCGTTCTATTGCACTATGTACGCTACTCACAGCCAACCTTTTGGCTTCCATAGCGCATGGCCCTGCCGCCGCAGCGGCCCAGGCTGCAGCACCCGAAGGCACTGCGCCTGCTCAGCCCAGCGAAGATCATCGTTTCTATATGCCTTTGCTGCTATCGGATGGCACATTTGATTCATCGCCCGGTGCTCCCCCAAAGCCAACCCCAACACCCGGGCCTGGCCCAACCCCCGAACCAGACCCTGGTGTCATCATCACCGGGCCGGACGCGGATTGGCCACAACTGGGCCGCGATTCGCAACGCACCAACGCCTCGAAGGTGCAAATAGACGCGCCGTATTGCATTGCATGGAAGTGGTTCCAGGCTCCGTTCGCCTCGCGCACCCAGCCCGTGGTGGGCAATGGCGTTCTATACCTGGGCAGCATGAACGGCAAGCTGTATGCCCGCGATGCCAGGACCGGCGCAGCCAAGTGGGAGTTTGCGGCGGATGGCGCGATTCGGCATTCGGCGGCTGTCGCAGTCAGCTCGGTGGTGGGCGGCAATGGCCTCGTCGTGTTCAGCTCCTACAACGGCCTGGACGGCACGACCTATGCGGTGGACGCAGCCACCGGCGCGCTGAAGTGGAAGAAAGACACCGGCCCCAGCGCCACCGCCCCGCTGCTGCACCCCTCGCGCTTGTGGGTATACGTCGCCAGCACCAACGGCAAGCTCACCGCGCTCGACATCAAAACCGGCGAGCAGAAGTGGCAAAAAGATTTTGGTGCGCCCATTCAGACCACGCCCTCGCTGAGCAACGACGGCAGCACCGTGTTCTTTGGAGCAGAGGACATGCGTGCCCTTGCGGTAGACGCCAGCACAGGCAACATTAAATGGCAACCCAAGCTGCCGGGCCAAAGTTTGGCCGAGCGCTACCCGGTGGTGATGAACGACACAGTCGTGTATCGCTCGCAGCCGCTCTACTTCTTTCACGCGTTGTTGCAACACCTGGGCGATGACGTGATGGATGAAGCGGGCGAGCGGGCCAGCAGCATTGAGGCGGACTGGGCCAAAGTGAAGCCCAAGATTGTGAGCCACTTGACGGCCAACCCCGACCAGCAAACCTTTTTTGCGCTGAATGCCGCCGATGGCAAATCGCGCGGGGTGGCTCCGGTGTTGTACACCTATGGCGATAACGACATCCCCAATGTGCCGGTGTTTGCCAATGGTGCGACCTATGTCATGTATCGCGCCCGTCGCGGCATTCAGACCGATACGCCCACCGTTCACGTCTCCACCCAATATGACGCGGAGCTGGGCAGCATGAACCTCGGCTCGCTCGACATTGCCGGCCTAAAAGGCAACAAGCTGTCTGGCTCGCCAGAGTGGCGCATGACCTCCGACGAGCCAGCGATGCTGACTGTGGGTGGCAACCTGTTGTGGGTGGATAGCTGGGAGCGCGTGGGCGCGATGAACTTGAGCAATGGCTCGCACGCACATGCATCAGCCATCGGCAACCCAACTGAGGGTTGCAACGAATACTGCGGAGGCTCCGAGCGACCCTTCTTTCCGCTCAGCGGCAACGGCCCATCGTTCCCCTTCCCCGCCAACATTGTGGGCGAGGGCGGCGCGCGGGCGGGTGTCGTCATTGCCAACGGTCTGGCGTATTGGCATGTGTTGGGCGGTGGCCTGGCGGCGATTAAGTCTCAGGGCAGCGGCGCGTGCGGCACACCGGCTGTGTATGGGCCAACTACCGAGGCGAACCCGCCCCTGCCCGCTGCATCCACCACAGTGCGCACATTGGCCGACTATGTGAACCTGGACTTGACTGCGCCGGTTGCCAACCCGCCCGCAGATCTGGTGGAGCGGCTGCGCGCCGAGATTCGTGGCATTGTGAATTCGGGCGGGCACCTGATGCCGTTCTATATGGAGCGCGGCTTTAGCGACACCCGTCTGTGGCCCGCAGGCAGCCCGGCCAGCAAAGACGATATCCCCAGCGTGAGCTTTGAGAGCCACGGCAGCACCTTCTGGCACGATCCCGGCGAGTTGCTCTACACGATGGCGATGGCCTACCCGTATTTGGATGCGGGCTTGCAGCAGCAGGCCAAAGCCTACATGGCTGATGAGATCAAGCGCTATTCGCCATTAGAGAAATTACCTTACAACACCAGCGATGCCGACTGGCTGCGCAGCGGCGTAGCCCGCGAGCGCTACAACGTGCCGATGCGCCCCAAGCTCAGCAACTGGCCCACGGCCAACGTTAGCTTGTCGGTGTTTTATGGTCTGTGGTTGTGGGCCAAGAACACAGGGGATTGGTCTTATGTCTGCTCCAATTCGTCGGTCATCAAATCGCTCTATAACGATTTGAAAGGCAACGTGCGTTACTACGCCGATGTGGCCGGATTGATTGGCTATGCGCGCCTCTCGCAAGCGCTAAGCCAGCGCAGTTGCGCAGGCTGGAGTAACAGCGATGCGGCCTCGGCCCAGACCAATGCGGTGGACATGCTGAAGGCCGGGCAGGACTACACCACGTTCCAGAACCGCGCCCGCAACGATTATCTGGACCCGCGCGACAGGGAGACGGGCTGGTCGCTGCCGGAGTTGAACGGGCTGGTGCCAGAGATCGGCCTCTACATCAGCGAGCAGACCAAAGGTGCGGCCCGCAACGAGATTGCTGCAAAGCAAGGCGTGACCGGGTTGCGCTGGTGGTGGTTCACCCGTGCCGGTTTGCAAGGCGAAGTGGGTGAGACAGCGGTGTTGGGGCCGAACACCGCCTGGACGCACTTTTTGGCGCGGGCCTACATTGTCAAAGACTCGCAGGCGAACTTGCGCAAGTGGTTGGATTACGCGTGGGCGAAAGGTGATTTGTATGCCATCCAGAAATTGGTTGCGACGATTCAAGCACAGTAACACAATCTCAGGCAACCTTGTTGCAGTATTTTTACTCACGTTCTCGGAAAGGCTGAGAGCAAGTCAAGCCCTTTCGGGCAAGTTTTACAGGGAGGTAATTCATATAACTTATTCAAACAACTTATTCAATAAAACTTCAAATGCATGGTAGCCACTCTGATTCAATTTTTTTTGATTCGTTTGATTGGACTTCGTGAGGGGGGCTAGCGTGCATGGGGAGACAGGAGAAAACCGCATGTGCAAAGGGACTCACACAGCCATGAAAAAAGATACAGCTTCGAACGCCGCGCTTAGCGCAGCCGATTTTTGCAAGGTTCAGTTCGAGCGTTACCTGGACTCGCTGGGGTTTACGCGCAAGGTTCGATGGACAGTGGGCGAGGGCCAGGACGCGCCCGCGTATTATCTGGAGCTTGACGGACATCAGTATGCGGTGGAAGTGACCACGCTGTCCGAGCAGACCGGGGCGATGACCGCCGAAATGCCCGAATCGGCACTAGCGCGCTTTGCCAGCCCATTGATGAGTAGGATGGGTTGGATGGATTTGTTGGGTGAAGCCAACAGCAGTAATGGGGCGGGTCGGTTGCGGCAACTCGCCCGCACGCTGCATCTGGAAAAGCCTGTGGCCCGGCTGCGCAAATACAAGGCCAAAGTGCAAGAAGCATTGGTGATGCTGAATGAGCAACTGGGCGAGAAGCGCGACAAGCTGCGCGATATCTCGTTGCCCAAGATCGTGTTGGTCTACGATGCCTATCGCTCGCTGGAGCAGGAAGCCGTGGAAGGTTGCCTGAATCGCGTCTCATCGCTCTCGTCGTTTCAGATGGTGTTTATCACCAACTGGGACCGCGAAAGCTATGTGGTTTATCCGTAGCGTCGCTATAAAAACCTCGCAGGTTGGCGCATTGACGAAACAGTTATTCGCGCCAACCTGCAAGGTTTGCCGCTCTCTGCTGCCGGGCTTGCGCTAACATCGGCCAACTATGATGACAACGCAGCCAGAGAAGCCAGACACACAACCAGAACTATCCATTGTCATTTTGAACTGGAATACGCGTGAGTTGCTGGCGCAGTGCATTGATGAAATTGTGCGGCACATTGGCAACATAACCCACGAAGTGGTGGTGGTAGATAACGCCTCGACCGATGGTAGCCAGGGCCTGCTGGCAGAGCGATTCGCGTGGGTTCACCTCATCCAAAACACTGACAACGTGGGCTTTGCCCGAGCCAACAACCGCGGCATGCGCGAGAGCCGAGGGACCAACCTGCTGTTGCTGAACACCGATGCGTTTGTGCAGGCGAATTCGTTGCAAGCCATGTTGCACGTGCTGCAAACGCAGCCGCGCGCGGGCATCGTGGGCGCGCATCTGCTCAATGCGGATGGCTCTTTTCAAGCCTCGCACACGCCCTTCCCCAGCTTGCTGCAAGAGTTTCTCATTCTCTCTGGTCTGGGTCGCATTCTGCGTGGCCCCCGCTACCCCAGCCGTGGGCCAGAGGAAAACATCGGCCCGCAACAAGTGGACTATGTGGAAGGCGCGGCGCTGTTGGTGCGGCGCGCGGCCTTTGAAAAAGCGGGTGGGCTGGACGAAGGCTTCTTCATGTATGCCGAGGAAGTGGATTGGTGTTACATGATGAAGCAGGCGGGCTGGCAAGTGTGGTACGCGCCCGAGGCCAAGATTACGCATTTGGGGGGTGCCAGCAGCAAGAACCGCAAGACCGCCCGCGAGGCCGATTTGTATCGCAGCCGCGTGCGCTTCTTTCGCAAGCATCACGGCGCAGTTCCGGCGGCGCTGCTCAAATCGCTGATCATCGCCTCGGTGTTGGCCAAGCATGTGGGGCATGGCTTGTTGCGCGTGGCGACGGGTGGCAAGCGCGGTCGGTCTGTCGCGGCGCTGGAACAGATTAAAGGTTTGTAATTCAACACGAAGAAGTGAAGAAGCGGAGGAACGAAGAACTCTTTTCTCCGTTCCTCCGCTTCTTCGTGTTCCATTCTTATCGCGGCCCTGCCGCACCATGAGGTTTATTTGAAAGCAATCTTGATTTTTGTTTTGCTCATCTCCAACATTGCCACATCAATCAACACAAACAATACAAACAACACAACTCACACACAAACTCCCCAGCACCCCCAACTCGCCCCCGCTGCCGCCCCCGCCATCACCAATATCGCCATCAACACCCCCGCCGTTGGCCCATACGATAAATTTGAAGTGCAGTTTGATGTGGCGACGGTTGCCACCCATCTGAACTTCCCGTATGCCGAAGCCGCGCCGTCGGGCCTTTCCGCAAAAATTGGGGTGAGTGTGGATGGCTTGTTTTCTAGCGACAACTTTGCCACCACAATTGTGCAGCCCGCGTTTGTGGCGCAGCCTTTTACGCATGCCGTGCGCGATGGCGAAGACCACCTGCTGCCCAACGGTGGGCCAAAATGGATGGTGCGCTTTGCACCCCAGAAGGCAGGCACGTGGCAATTTAAGCTGCGCGCACGGGATGCAGGCGGCGAGACCACATCAAACAGCAGTTCGTTCTCCGTCGGTGCCACATCTACCAACCCCTATAAACGGCACGGCTTTTTGCAAGTAAGCCAGGCCGACAAGCGCTACTTTGAATTCCGCGATGGCACGCCGTTTGTGGGCGTGGGCTTTAACAGCGCCTTCAAAGACGACACGGCTGCTGTGGACGCCCAGTTGGCGACATACGAGCAGAACAAAATTAACTTTTTGCGGGTGTGGCTCAGCGGCGCAGGCATGAACGGCACACAGTGGACAAGCTGGGCCTACCACGCCCAGCCGCAGAACTACTTGCCCCAAACCAGCCTGGACTTAAACAACACCTTTAACGGCGCGGATGTGGCGTTGCGCCTGGATAGCGCCGTGCCGTGCATGTTCACCGATTTCTGGCAGGGCAATGTGTCCGCACAGCCCAACACGGATTACACCGTGTCGGCGCGCATCAAAGTGGATGGCGTGACCGGGGCGGGCGGGTTTGTGGTGAAGCAGGGCGGCTGGCTGGAATCCAACTGCACCACCAGCGCGGGCACATTAATTGCGGGGCCGCAGGCGGGCAGCACCGGCTGGATGACGTTGACGGGTAACTACAAGACCGGCGCGGATCAGTACTGGATCAGCAAGCTGTATTTGGCTTTGCAAAACACCAGCGGCGGGCAGGCCTTTGTGGATGAGGTGCGCGCCTGGCGCAAAGACGACCCCAACAAAGTAAATATTTTGCGCGAGCCAAACGCGAACGCGCACATGCAGTTTGACCCAATGAGCGCGGCGGTGTGGGACAAGTATCTTGAATCTGCCGAGAAACGCGGCGTGTATGTGAAGCTGGTGATTGACGAGAAGAATGAGTGGGTGCGCAACCACATTGGCGCGGATGGCAAGACCACGGCCACCGAAGCCAATGACAACTTTTACGCCGCGCCCAACACCAAAGTACGTTTCTTGATGGAGGCGTGGTGGCGCTATCTAATCGCACGGTGGGGCTACAGCACGGCGGTGCATTCGTTTGAGCTGGTGAACGAAGGTGACCCATATAACGGCAAGCATTACGAAGTGACCAACGCTTTTGCCAAGTATGTGCATACCAACGATCCGGCGCGGCACATGGTGACTACCTCGTTCTGGCATTCGTTCCCTGGCAGCGAATTTTGGGCCAACGCGAATTTCCCGGATGTGGACTACGCCGATATTCACGCATATATAGGCACGGGCTGGGACAACGGCAACGCCACCTTTGTGGATGCGGCGCATTTGGAGACAGACGTAACCAAGACCCGCAACAGCAGCAACGGCGCGGCCAAGATTGTGGCAACAAACCACGATGGCCTGGCGATTGTGCCGCGTGGGCTAACCCTTCGCGGGCAAGGCGAGTGGACGGTGCGCTATTGGCTGAAGATGAGTGGCTTTACTTCATCGTGCGATTTTGGCTCGACGGGCAGCATGGTGCGGGTGCAGTGGAGCGTGGATGGCGGCGAGTTTAACGGCGGCGCGCAGGGTGTGGTGCCGTCTACCCAGGATGGCAAGACGTTTGTGTGTACCTCGCCTGCTGGGACGCTGGACTGGAAACAGTTCAGCAGCAACCAAGACCGCGATGGCAATGCCGTGCCTGCCGCGCAACGATTGGTGCTGAGCGACAACAAGGCCCACGCGTTCTCCCTCAGACTAGAAAACAGCAACGGCACTGGCGGCACAGCGTGGATTGACGACGTGGAGTTGGTTAGCCCCAGTGGCGAGGTCTCGAAGGTGATTGGCACGTTTGACACGCTTGCGATGGACGAGGACACCGCTTGGTACAACCGCGCCTATGGCGAGGTGCATGGAGGCCGCAGTGTGGTGGGCGCGGGCATGCCGCTGGTGCGCGGCGAGGCAGGGATTGATGGTTCTGGCGACTGGGTGAGGGACTTGAACCAGGACAAAGACGGCGTGTGGTTGCACAACAATATTTGGGCACAGGTGAACCCCGGCGGCATGTATGACCTGTTCTGGTGGGCCAGCGAGACAATTGACCGCGCTGGGGTAAGCGGAGCAACACCGCTCTACAGCCGGTTTTTAACGTATCGAAACTTCATGGAGGGCGTTCCGCTGAACAACGGTAAGTACAAAGACGCGGGCGCGACGACATCGTCTGCGGATTTGCGGGCATGGGGCCAGCGCGATGATGTGAATGGGCGTATGCACTTGTGGGTGCAAAATGTGCAACACACTTGGAAGCGCGTGGTGAAGAACACGGCCATTAGCCCCGTCAATGGCACCATCACGTTGCCCAACGTGAATGGCGAATACACCGTGCAGTGGTGGGACACCCAGACCGCGACCAACCCGGTGCTAAAGAGCGAGACGGTGATGGCGAACGGTAGCCTGGTGCTGAACTTGCCCTCGGCATTAAGCGACGATGTGGCGGTGAAGATTGTAAAAAAAGGCGTTGGCGGCGGTGAGCCAACACCAACACCTGCACCGCCGCCGCCGAACTTGAACGAGCATGTGTATTTGCCGAATGTGACGCGGTAAATGCACAACAAAAAACCTGCAAGCGAAAAGCTTGCAGGTTTTTTGTTGCCAGAGATTGGTTGCAGAGGGACGCTCAAGCTCAACGTCGTTGAGCTTTATTTGCCGCTGGGTGGAAAAACGGTGCCGTACTGTGTTCCTCGGTTGCCGCTGGGTGGGAAGACAGTGCCATAGGCCGAGGCCGTGCCCACACTGGCTGCAACCGATGCCGCCACGGCTGTCAGGACAGCGACGATTTGAACAACACGCTTCAGATTTTTCATGAATTGACTCCTTGTGAATGATTAAGAAATTGTTCTAAACTGCGGACTAATTCACTGTGGCTCGCGTTGGCGTGTTGTAATGAAATTGCGTTGAACCGTTTCTGCGCAAGGTTGGGCCGAGCCGCCAACTTGCTTGCGATCTGCAACAACCTGTATTGACAATTGACTTCGGTATTCGAAATCAATGACCAGATTGTAGCGCAAAGCGAAACTCAGTTGCAGAAGTGCATTAAAAACTACGTGATTGATAGGCTGAACTCACGGCTTAAGGTCTATAGTTGGGAAATAGTGGCTGGTCTCAGCGCTTTGTGAGGTTGTTCAGATGGTGGTTATGAAGAGAAATGCTAGACTCAGTAGTTGAAAGATTCGACAAAACGGGCGGGTTCGCCACTTCCGATACGATACGGATGCAAAAACCAATCGAAGGAAGGAGCGAACCCAGA
>JAYTNY010000075.1:0-11258 GCA_043748055.1 Roseobacter sp. | reverse complement strand
GCTCCCACCGCCGCCACCCCGATAATTTGAACTGCCGCCTGGCCGCGATTGCGGTCGCGCCCCCGATCGTGTATTCACTGGCATACGCACACTCCTTTCAAAGCAACAAAACGCAGGCTTTTTAGGGCCTGCGCTCGGTGCAAATGTTTACTCGTTGGTTGCTGCCTACATCCTTTAGTTAAACTCAAACTCCCAACTCAAACCGATGTCTCAAACTGGCTGAAATAAGCCAAAATCGCATCTATATCTTCCTGAGCAATCGGCATCTCAAACTCCGCATTCAGCCGCTTATGCTTCACCGCCGCCTCTGCCGCCGCCTTGCTCTTGCTAATGTAAGCGCCTCGGCTGCCGCCCAACTTCCCCGTTGGGTCCACCACAATGTGGCCTTCCGCCGTCTTCACCACCCGCACCATCTCACGCTTTGGGTGCTTGGTCTGCGTGCCAATGCATGTTCGCATCGGCACATGTTTGGGGCGTTTAGGCTGCGGCGGCGCACTCTTCTTAGTCATTCCTTAATCGTCAAACTCGTCAAGCTCAGTCTGGCGCTTGCGTGGGCGCTGCAACACCATGCGGCCTAGTTCTTCGTCAAACACCAACACGCCCTTGGCCGATTTCTTGCCCTTATCTTTGTCCTTCTTCTTGTCGCCCGTTGCGTCGTCGTCTTCGCTCTTGTCTTCGTCGCCCCCAATTGCATTCAAGAATTCCTGCGCCTCGTCCGCTGGGCTGGTCGCTTCACCGGTGATGGCGGGCGCGACAGCTATCGCTTCTGCAACAGCCTCAGTTGCCACCGGCATTGCGGCCTCTGCGCTGGGCTGCACTTCTGCGGCTGGTGGTTCTGGCGTGGCAACGGCTTCTGTCGCCAATCCGCTCACTACTTTATCCAACGCGGTCTGAATCTCGGTCAGCGCCTTCGGCCCAACCCCTTCGATACCCAACAAGCCGTCATCCCCGCGCGTGTTGAACTCCATCAACTGGCCCACCGACAAAATGCCCGCCTTCTGAATATGCTCCAACACACGAGCTGACACGCCTAGCGCATCCAGCGCTACGTTGTAGGCGGCCTTCGGAATGGCGGCAATGGCTTCTTGTTGTGCCAGCTTCTTCGCCTCAGACATCGGTGCTTTGGCAACGGTTGCTGCAGCGGCAGCCGGTGTCTCGCCCTTCTGTGTCACCTCGTAGGCATACACCGCGTCCACAACCCGCTTCACCAGCAAAAATTCATCTGGCGAAAGTGGCATGGTTGTGGCCTGTGCCCGTTGCCGCACCATCAGCTCCCGCAACGAGGTCAGGCTTTGTAGCACATCCGCGCTCATCCCCGCCTGAATCGCCGGGTTCTCGGTCAGCTTGTTCGTCGCCTCGTTCAAGGCCTCGGTGGTGCTCTTAATATCAATGCGCCAACCGGTCAGCCGTGCCGCCAGCCTTGCGTTTTGTCCTTCACGCCCAATTGCCAACGAAAGCTGATCGTCCGGCACAATCACCGTGGCATTCTTACTCTTGTCAATCCCACGCTCATTGCCTGGGTCGGCCAGCGCCGCAAGTTGCGAAGCCGCCTGCGTCGGCGTCTGCGCTGCCCCCGCCGAAGGATGCACCGCCAGCACCTTCGCTGGCCCCAACGCCTTCGTAATAAATACCGTCGGGTCGGCGCTCCACTCAATCACATCAATCTTCTCGCCGCTCAGCTCGTTGATGATGCCCTGAATGCGTGTGCCACGCGGCCCCACACATGCGCCCACCGGGTCTACCCCGGTTTGCATCGCAGCTACCGCCACCTTGCTGCGGCTACCGGGTTCGCGGGTAATGCTTTTGATCTCAACCTTGCCATCAAAGATTTCTGGCACTTCGATTTCCAGCAACCGGCGCAGCATGTTCTTGTGCGTTCGAGACAGGTTAATCTGCGGTCCGCGCCCGCCGCGCCGTACCTCAATGACAAACGCGCGCACCTGCTTGCCCGCCTCGTAACGCTCGTTGGGCAGCATTTCCTTGCGCGCCAACACGCCCTCAATACGGCCCAGGTTAATCGTCAGGCCTGCGGGTGTCACGCTTTGCACCAGCCCCATCACAATTTCGCCCTCGCGCTCGCTAAACTGATTAAATTGGTAATCGCGCTCGGCCTCGCGCAGCTTTTGCACGATGAGTTGCTTGGCGTTCTGGGCAGTAATGCGACCAAAGTCCTTCGGCGTCACATCCACCATGATGCAATCACCTAGCACAGCATCTGGCTTTTGGGCCAATGCCTCAGCCAAGACGACTTCAGTGCGGTCGTCCATCACCTCGTCAACGACCTCTTTTTCCACGTAAACGTGCATGTCGCCGCTGTCCATGTCCACCGTTGCGGCCACGTTTTGGCTGTTCATGATGTTGGCGTTTTTGCGGTACGACGTGACCAACGCGGTCTCGATCACGCGGGAAATAATCTCACGTGGCAGGCTGCGTTCAGCGCCGATCTGGTTGAGTGCTAATGCAAATTCACTTTTCATGGCTTTTAGAAACGAAAGAGTGGGCTGTTAGACCCACTCTTGCTTCATTGGCTGTTCTGTTGCAACGGGATTTTACCAAAGTTCTGAGGGCGTTGCAATGAACGCAGCTTCTTTTCATGTGGTTTCTGCAAAGTCCTGCCTGGCAACTGACCCTTCGACTTCGCTCAGGACGCGGCAACGGCGATCACAATTGCATAGCGAACAGGAGCCAGACTACAACCAATTTATGCTAATACTATAAATTTCGGCTAAAGTTCCATGTCTATGCGCCGCGTGTTTGTCACCGTTTATCACAGCACACTACCTTCTGCCGATTTTGCCCTGCCTGCCGATGTGCCTACAGCGCAGATAGCCGAACAACTGGCCGAATTGTTGCACAGCCACCCTTCTGCAGATGAGGCCGAATGCCGCCTGGAACACCGCGCATCCGCCCGCATGTTGCGCGCCGACGAAACCCTGCGCGATGCAGGCATCTGGAGCGGCTCCATCCTGCACTTGCACGTCTCTCCAAAGCAACAACTTGCACAACCCACTCAACTCACTCAACTGACTCAACCCACAGCCCACAGCCAGCTCATCCTCAAAATCACCCAGGCCACCCTCACCGATGCTGCCTGGTTTCCTGATGGCCGCGCCCTGCTGCTGGCGCAATCCGACAACCAACTAATTGCCATTGACCCGACCACCGGCGCGCGCGTCGCTGCCTTGCCGCATCCGGCTGCGCCCACCAGCGTGGCCTGGCACCCGGCAGGTCGCCTCATCGCCACCGGCGGGTGGGATGGCGTCATTCGGCTGTGGGACGTGACCGCTTCGATTCGCATCACCCTGACCCAAAGCGTGCAGGCCCATGCCGCCGCCGTGCGCTGTTTGGCCTTCTCGCCGGATGGCGCTTTATTAGCCTCGGGTAGCCTGGATGGCGCGGCGCGATTGTGGAGCACCGGCACCGGCACCCAGATGCGCCAGCTTCCGGCTCACGCTGCGCTGGTGCGGCGCATCGCGTTTTCTGGGGATGGGCGATTTGTGGGCACCGCTGGGTGGGATGGCGTGGTGCGCGTGGTGCTGGCCCATACTGGCGAGGTGGTTCTGAGCCATGCGGCTAACGTTGTCGAACATGCCAATGGCTTAGCCTTCTTCCAAAGCAGCGACAACGAAATCTGGCTGGCTGCCAGCAGCGGCCTGCAAACAAAAGTCTGGCGCATGCGCGATCAACAACTCGTGCATACCTTGCGCCACGAGAGCGCTGTGCAAGTTTTGGCCGTGCGGCCAAACTCTGGCACGTTGGCCGCCGGTTGCGAGGATGGCACCCTGCAACTGTGGCAGGCCGAGTCCGGCCAGTTGCTCAACGCCTTTCAAGAACACACCAGCCCAATCACCCATGCTGCGTTTAAGCCCGATGGCAAAGCCTTGACCACGCTGGATGAAGAAGGGTGTATCAGAATTTGGACCCTGTAAATCATGGCTGAACCCATTACCTTTCGTCGCCCCCCACGTGTGCTGCCCGATCTGCCCAGTGGCGAGATCGAAATTCCGCCACCCGGCACACTGCCCACCGCGCCCACCTTTAACGCACTGCAAGTGCTGATGCCGGCGGGGTTCGCGGTGCTGTCTATGTTCGCCACCGTCGGCACCGCCCTCAGCCAGGGCACCGGCAATTTGCTCATCAATGGCCTCATGTCTTCTTACATGGGGGCCAACTCGCTGGTGCAATACATCACGTATCGGCAGCAGAAGAAAAAATATTTGGCCGATCTGCACACCCGCGACACAACCTACCGCGCCATGCTGCAACGGCGCCGCGAGAGGTTGGCCCGCCTGACGACCCAGCAGCAAGTGGCGATGCAACAGCTTGACCCTGGGCTGGCCGAATGCTTTAACCGCGTGCAAGGCCTCAGCTCGCATTTGTGGGAGCGCGACGCGCGCGACCCCGATTTTTTGATGACGCGCCTGGGGCTGGGGCAGCGTCCGTTTTTGATGAAGGTGAAAGCGCCCTCGCAAGAAGCGGCGCTGACGTTTGATCCGTTAATTGCCGAAGCCGAGAAGTTGAACAACAGCGTGGCCGCCGTCACCGGTGTGCCCATTACGCTGCCGCTGCAAGAGGTGGGCTTGGCTGGGCTGGTGGGCCCGCGCGAGGCCACGCTGATGTTGGCCCGCGCCATCGCCATGCAACTGGCTACGCACCATTCGCCGGAGGAGGTGAAGCTGGCGGCCATCTTCCCGCCTGCGCAAGCCGAGGCCTGGGCCTGGTTGCGTTGGCTGCCGCACGCCTGGGACGACGAGCACGAGCGCAGCTATTTGGCCGACACACCCGAACGCGCCGACCGGCTGTTGGATTTTGTGTACGAGGCGTTAAACCGGCGCAACCTGCGGCGGGGCAGCGACGCCACCCAAGCCGCGCCCGCCCTGCCGCACTATGTGGTGTTTTTGGCAGATGTGGATTCGACGGACGAAGGCAACGCGCTCTACCGCACCAACCCCGCGCTTTCGTTTCTCTTCAAAGAAGGGCTAAGCCTGGGCGCATCGTCCATCTTGTTAGCCAAACAAACCAAAGACCTGCCGCGCGAATGCCGGGGCTATGTAGAAGTTGAAAGTGATGCCGCGCGTTATACCAACACGCTGGCCTCATCCGTGCCCGTTGTGGTGCAGCCCGATTCGGTTTCAGTGGCCTCTGCCGAGGTGTTTGCGCGCAGCATGGCGGCCATTCAATTGGACAAGCTGGCCGCGCCGGAGGAGATTCCGCAAGCGGTGCCTCTGTTAAACCTGTGGGCTGCCCAACGCATAGACGATGTGGATGTGGCTGGGCTGTGGCGACACAACGAGCCGTTTACCGCGCGCTCGTTGGCGGTGCCCATTGGCAGGCAGGCGGGCGGCGAGTTTTGTCTGCTAAACCTGCACGACCGCGAAGACCGCGCGGGCAAAGCCGGGCACGGCGCGCACGGCCTGGTGGCGGGAACAACTGGCGCAGGCAAAAGCGAGTTGTTGCAATCACTGGTGGCCGCGCTGGCGACGAACTTCTCGCCGCGCTGGGTCTCGTTTTTGTTGATTGACTACAAGGGCGGCGGCATGGCCGATGCGTTTAAGGCGCTGCCGCATTTAACCGGCACCATCACCAATTTGTTTTCGGGTAATTTGTCGCGGCGGGCCTTAATTGCGCTAAACAGCGAGGTGTTGCGCCGCCAAAGTTTGTTTGCGGCGGCGGGCGTGAATTACATTGATGACTATCAACGCAAGTTCGCTAGTGGCAATTTGGCAACGCCCATTCCGCGTTTGATTATTGTGGTGGATGAATTTGCCGAGCTGCAAAAAGACCAGCCAGAATTTATGCGGCAGTTGGTTAGCACAGCCCGCATTGGGCGCAGCTTGGGCGTGCATTTGATTTTGGCAACACAGAAACCGAGCGGCGTGGTGAGCGATCAGATTTGGAGCAACAGCCGCTTTAAGCTGTGCCTGCGCGTAGAAAGCGAGGGCGACAGCAAAGAGATGTTGAAGCGGCCCGATGCAGGCCTGTTGCCCGCCAACCGGCCCGGGCGCGGTTACTTGCAGGTGGGCAACAACGAAATCTTCACGCAGTTTCAATCGGCCTTTGGCGGCGCGGCCTATGAGCCAGATGCGGCGGGTGCGCAGACGGATGACCGCGTGGGCGTAATGCAATTGGACGGCCTGGTGTATCCGCCGCGTACGCCATCAAGCCAAAGCAAAGACAAAACGGCATTAGCCGCCAGCAAACAACTGGATGTGCTGGTGGCCCACATTGCCGAGGCGGCTGCCCACGAGCAATTGCCCGCGCTGCCGCGCATCTGGCTGGACCCGTTGCCAGAGCGCTTGCCGTTGGATGCGTTGCGCCCAGCGGGCGGCTGGGATGGACAGACCTGGCAGCCCAGCACGGGTTGGCTGTGTCCGCTGGTGGGCCTCACCGACGACCCGGCCAAGCGCGAGCAACTGCCGATGCGGATTGATTTGGGCAACGAGGGACACCTGGCGATTTACGGCATGCCAGGCACGGGCAAAACTACGCTGTTGCAAACGCTGATTAACGAACTGGCGCGACAGCACCCGCCCAGCGAACTGCATTTTTATTTGCTGGATTTTGGCAGCCGCCTGTTGACCTTGTTTGAGAAGCTGCCGCATGTGGGCAGCGTGATTTTGGAGGATGATGACGAGCGGCTGGTGCGGCTGTTCCGGTTTTTGCGTGCGGAGTTGGCGCGTCGCAAAGAATTGTTATTGCAGGCTGGGGTGACGAAGTTAAGCGATTATCGAATGATCACTGGAGAACGAGTCAGGGATCGGATCGCTCCGAGTGATCCGATCCCTAGCCAAGAATCGCTGCCCGCCATCGTCATTGTCTGCGACAACTACCCGTCGTTGGCAAACAAGTATGCGGATGGCGACGAGATGATTATTCAGTTGGCGCGCGAGGGCGCAGCGGCGGGTATTCATCTGGTGTTGACAGCTAACAACCCAATGAACATCAAGAGCCGCGTGAGCAGCAACATAGCCCTGGCGCTGGCGTATCAGTTGCCCGACCGAGGCGATTACAGCAGCGTGGTGGGCCGCACGGGTGGGCTGGAGCCAGCGGCTGTGCCGGGGCGTGGCCTGGTAAAGCTGCTGCCACCATTGGAGTTTCAGACCGGCCTCTCGGTTTCGGGCGAGACCGAGGCCGAGCGCATTATGGCGTTGCGCAAATTGATTGGCGAGATGCGCACGGGGTGGGGCGAGCGCGAGGGCGCGAAGCCGATTGCGGTGCTGCCAGAAGCGTTGGGGTTGCAGGAGTTGCCGTTGACGAGCGAGGTGCCTGTGCCGCTTTCAGTGCCGCTGGGCCTGTGGACAGTTGATCTCTCGCCTGCGTGGGTGAGCCTGAGCGAAGGGCCGCATTTTGTGATTGCGGGCGCGACGCAGACGGGCAAGACCATGCTGTTGCAAACCTGGCTGATTGCGTTGGCGCAGCGGTTTACGCCGCAGCAAGCACGCTTTTATTTATGCGATTTTGGTCAGAACAGCGAAGGCCTGGAACAACTGTTGCCGCTGCCGCATGTGCAGGGTGCGCCATTGGCCGACGATGATGAGAAGCTGAATGTGCTGCTGGCTGATATCAGTACTGAGTTGACGCGCCGAAAACAACTGACGGCAACAGAGCGACCCAACACGGCATTGATTTTGGCGATAGATGATCTGGATGCGCTGCTCAAACGCATCAAAAACGAGACCAAGACCAAGCTGGAAGAGTTGCTGAAATTGGGGCGCGGGCTGGGCCTGCACCTGCTGGTGGCTGGCTCCGATAAGACCTGGGGCGGCTACAGTTTGGATGCGTGGGCGCAGGCTATTCGCGATCAGGGCAACGGGTTTGTGCTGGCGTCGGGGCAATCCTCGGCGCTGACGCTGCGGTTGAGCTCGGGCGAGTCTAATCAATTGGTGCCGGTGGGGCAGGCGTATTACGCACAACGCAGCCGCCCACGCCCACGTCGCCTCAAGCTGGCGCAGGGGGTGGTGGGGGAGTGGGTGAACGGTTGATGGGTAAGTGGTAATGAGTGATTGGGGATGAGTGATTAAACATGGAAGAACAGACAACGAAGACCAGGGGAGACGAAATGCTGGCGGTGCTGGTGGCGCATGACGAAGATGTGGCCCCACAGGAATTTGCGCTGACGGAGGCCGAGTGTTTTTTAGGGCGGGCCTCGGATTGCCAGGTGGTGATTAAGCGCATGATTATTTCTCGGCAGCATGCGCGCATTGCGTATGACGCGGGCGATAAGCAGTTTGTGTTGCACGACCTGGGCAGCGCCAACGGCACATATGTGAACGGCAAGCGCATTCATGCTGCGCATGTGCTGGCGCATGGCGATGCGATTGGGTTCTCGCTGCCCACGCCGCTGGTCTCGTTTCAAGATGGGCAACGCACGCATTTGGTGTTGCCCAAGCTGCGGTTTGATGAGAAGCGCTGGGAGTTTATTTACAAGGACGAGAAGGTTGACTTGACGGCGGATCAGTTTGATTTGCTGCATCACCTGTGGGAGAACGCGGGTGATAGCTGCGACCGCGAAGGTTGCTCTCAGGCGGTGTGGCACCGTGCGTATGACGCGACGATGGATGCCGATGCGCTGGATCAGATTGTGAGCCGGGTGCGGGCGCGGCTGAAGAAGATTGACCCGGCGGGCGTGGAGTTGATCACGACGCAACGCGGGCGGGGGTATCGGTTGGAGGTGTGGTGAGGGCAGAGGGGATTAGAGATTAGTGATTGGAGATTGAGGTGTCAGGAACGGTCAGGTACGTTTGGGTGGGTGTGGCTTAGGCTGAGGGGCATGAGCACACCGCTAAAACTTGAGACCGTCGAACTAGAAGGCAGCAGCGGCGCGCTGCGCGAACTCAGTCACAGCACATCCCAACTGAGCACGACGTTGAGCAGCGCGTGGGGCCAATTGGATGGTGGCTGGCACAGCTATTGCCGTGAAGATGCCAATGGCTATTTTCGGCATGTGATGACCGAGCTGAAGCATATGGAGGACATGCTGGCGCAGATGGGGACGGCGTTGAACGGCACGGCGGGCCTGGTAGGAGCAGCGGATGTGGAGGCGGCGACGTATTTCCTGATTCATGGTGAGAATAGTAATGTGCCGCTGGATGAGAACGGCAAGCCAGTCACGATATTGTTGCCAGAAGTAGGAGGCACATCGGGCGAGGCAGATCAAGGCCCTAATCCCCCACCTACAAAAGAGCAAATCTATCTTGAACCTTTTAAGTATGACGAGCAGGAGAAAGACACGCTCAAACGACTTCAGTGTGACTTTTTAGCCAGCGCGAGGAGACAAAACAATATTCCTGGGATGAGTGACGAAGACTACGCGGCGCTTATTGCGGCAATCATTACCGGCGAACGTCGAATTACAACTCCTCGGACAGAAGCAGAAAAGGCACGCAGACAAATTGAGGATGATGTTGTTCGCGGAAGATACCCACCGGTTATAGGACCGCTGCTGTATCCAAAAGGCTTTATCGTCTCGGGCCGATTACTAGAACAGGCGAAAACAAAATATGACGAGACTGGAGATGTGATAGCACTACTCAATACATTGAATGCCTATTACTCTCTTGAAGGCGTTTCTGTAGACAATCTGGCAACAGTAGGCATTGGAAATATGTGGATAAAAACTGCCGTAAGCATGTGGAAGGGCGAAGCCTGCAATCCGTGGAACGAATGCGTACCGGTATCTACATCTCCGCTAACCACGACTCAGCCATTTTTATGGTGGTCAAATGATGTGCCGATTGAGAATCCATTTGCAAACGGCGCAACCGATCAAGAAGCTTGGCGGACGATTGCGACTCAACTCTTAGATGAGAAAACCAACATTGAGTACATCTCGGCAAACATCCACATGGGTATGGAACGTGCCAAAGCGCTTGGATTGACACCCTCTGCATTACTTGCAGGCATGTGGCACACCGGTGGCGTGTTGACACCTGGAGAGGTTGCACGGTCAATAGCCGATTCCAAACTCTTTAATAAAGACCCAACTGGGCATGCGGCTTTGATGGCGGCGTGGCAAAAAGAAGCAAGAGCGATGATGGATTTCTCAAATTGCTAGGCGAATAAAAACAGGAGAGCTGTGAAATTGGGTTTTAACCGTGTCCTCATCGTATTAGCAATCATCCTCAGTCTCATCATTGGAGGCACGGTCATCGTTATCAGGCAGACACTTGATGGTCTGAATCAGATAAGCCGCATCTATGATCCAGATGAGATCAAAGCGGAGCATATTCAGCTTGCGCGATCATTGGTGAATGATGTCATGGCAAGCCCTGTTATTACCTCCACCGCAGTAATCACCTCCACAATGATTTCAGGAACAACTGCCTCGATAGGGTCTGAGTGCAATGCTCTAATGCGTCATGCGATTGCCCGCAACGGGTCTACGCCCCCAGAAATCACTATTGCTGGCTTTCTGGATGAACGCCCAAAAGGCAAGCTGTGGGTTCACGTAAGTATTCAATTTCGTGACGGCACACAAATTCTTTTGCATGCCTATCAGAGTTACTTTGAAACCTGCGAGTTGCGATACGTGTGAGCCTGTGACCTGCAGTTACAAGTGCAACAGCCCTCGGCATCATCTATTGGATGTGCCGAGTTTTTTGTTTTTCGCTGACAGCTCCAGTCAGGTTCAACAAGGTCTGTGCGAGTGAGCCTGTCAGCCAGCGTCAGGTACATCTGCGTCGTTATGCCTTACAACTATCTCAACAAAGCGCGAAACAAAAACGCGCCGAGGGTAATCCAAATCAATTCAAGTGACAGTAAAGGAGAAATAAAAATGGCAGGCAATCGAGTTCAGATTAATTACGACGAGATGAACAACGCGGCGACGCAGTATCAAAAGATGTCGGACGAGACGGCGGCGCTGGCCCAGAAAAGCATGTCTACCTACACCGGCATCACTGGCTATTGGGAGGGTATTGCCGACGATGAGATGAGGGCGCAGATGGACACATGCAACAAGCGCTTGCATACCGTGCAGCAGATGTTTGTGGAAGTCTCCAAAGCCATCACCCAAACTGTGCAGACTTTCCATGAGGCAGACGCACAAGCCAAGGCCGCCATCAACTCGACCATCCAAAGCGACCAAGCAGCGTAGCGTCAATGGCGAAGACAACCCGAACGGGGGCGCTATACAGCGCCCCTATTCGTTAGTCACACAGTTAGAGCGAATCCCTAACTGGTATACGAGCCGCGCCCTTCGACTGCGCGCATCGGAATGCGCTCTCCTGAGCGATAGTCGAAGGATCAGGGTGCTCACG
>JAYTNY010000074.1:0-2901 GCA_043748055.1 Roseobacter sp. | reverse complement strand
ATTTTTGATGGTGGCGCTGAACAACGGCACGCCGTTCAGCTGCGTCACCTTGAACGGCGCGATTGAAATGCGGGCATCTACTTCGTCCAGCAACGCAGGCGCAACCATGCTGCTAAAGCGCCACGGTTTTGCGGCGGTGTTGGGGTGAGGGGTCTGCGGGAGTTGCTCGGCATCGACGATGGAGACGCGTTCGCAGGCCAGTTGGGTTAGCCCGGTGGCCTCAAACACGCGTTGTGCGGCAACTTTGCTGCACACGCCTTCCACAACCGTGATGTGTGAGTCGGGCCGTAACGCCAGCAGTTGCTCAATCACCTGCCCCAGCAACGCCATGCGCACAATAACCGGCGGCTGGGCCGGGTAGCCCACGTTGGGCTTGATGAGGATGCGGCGGGCTGCATGAATTTTCTCTGGGAAGTTGAACGTGGGGGAGTTAGAGGATTGGATTTGTGTCACAAAAATGTTGAGAGATTTGATTGCAAAGAAAGTCGCGATTAATCTTGGTTTGCGGTACTCGGAACCCCCGACCCCTAAAGGGGAGTCCTTGAATTTCGCTTGCAGCTCATCACTCTCGACAAATTGATAAAGTTACAGAGAGACTCAAGGACTCCCCTTTAGGGGTCGGGGGTTAGCCACATGCTTTACACTTTGCCGCGCAATGGCAGCCAAGAACACCGAGGATACCGGAATCAAAATCGTCGCCAGCAACCGGCGCGCTTCGTTTGATTATGCGCTGGAAGAGCGCTTTGAAGCGGGGTTGATGCTAACCGGCGGCGAGATTAAAAGCGTGCGCGCAGGCAAGATGGATTTGCGCGATGCGTTTGTGCAGGTGCGTAACGGCGAGGCCTGGCTGATGAACGCCTACATCCCCGCCTACGAACGCAGCACCGGCTTTGAGGTGAGCAAAGCTCACACCGGCGAACGCCGCGAACGCAAGCTGTTGCTGCACAAGAAAGAGATCAGCGAGTTGTGGCGCAGCATCGATCAGCGCGGGTTTACCTCGGTGGCCACAAAGGCGTATTTGAAGAAGGGCCGCGCCAAAATTGAAATTGCGTTGGCAAAGGGCAAGAAAAATTTTGACAAGCGCCACGATATTGCCAAGCGCGACGCCCAGCGCGACATTGCGCGGGCGATGGCCGAGCGGTGAGTTTCGTCAGTTCTATAATCCCTCTCGCATGCAAGATGCCGTCTCGCCGCCCGCCAACACACCCGCAAAACCGCCGAAGCCCACAACGAAACTAAACAAGCCTGTCAAGCCCGTTATGCCCGCCCAGAGTTTTCTCCGCCAGCATTACCGCACGCTGATTATTTTGTCGCTGCTGCTGGCCGATGGGCTGAGTATTGTGGCTGGCTTCTACACGGCCTTCTGGTTGCGCAGGCTTATTCCGCTGCCCGACCCAGCCCAGGGTGTCTCGCGCTTTCTGGATTTTTTCCCATTGCTCGTAGTGCAAACGGTGTCCATCGTCACCGCGTTCTTCTTTGCGCGTATGTATCACCGCAACCGCACGCGCTACACCACCGACGAGCTTCAAGCCATTTTTAGTGGTGTGTCCATTGGCACACTCGCCAGCGTAGCGGTCTCGGCCTTCACATTCAAAAGTGGCTTTGATTACCCGCGCGTGATGATTATTTACGCGTGGGTCGTTACTATCTTGCTGGTGTTGTTGATGCGAACCGTGCAGGCGCAACTGCAACGCCGGTTGCAAGCGCGTGGCTACGGGCGCACGCGTCTGCTCATCGTGGGTGCGGGCGAGCCTGCGTATGCCGTAGTGCAACGCATCAGCCAGAATCCGCGTTTGGGCTACGACATCGTCGGCTTCGCCGGTGATCCCGTCGTCAGTTCAGGCTCCGCCGATATCCCAACCAAACACACCACCAGCAGCGCCAACGTGCGCATGCTGGGGACGACGGAAGATTTGGCAGGCATCGTCGAAGACGAGGTGATTGACGAAGTGATTATTGCCATGCCCGAGGCCAGCGACCAAGAGATGATTGACTTGATCGCCAAGTGCGACCGCAGCACCATCAGCATCAAGGTCTTCCCGGATATGTTCCAACTGATGGCGGGCCAAATGAGCATTGGCGAGTTGGGCGGCCTGCCGCTGCTGAACGTGCGCGATGTAGCACTGCGCGGCTGGCGCATGGTGCTGAAACGCGGGGTGGATTTTGTGGTGAGCGCGGTAGCGCTGGTCTTTCTCTCACCTGGGCTGGTGTTGCTGGCATTGTTGATTAAGCGCGATTCACCCGGCCCGGTGTTTTTTGTGCAAGAACGCATGGGGCTGGATGGCAAACCCTTCCCCTGCATCAAGTTCCGCACCATGCGGGCCGATGCCGAAGAATTAGGCAGTTGGACGGTGAAGGACGACCCGCGCCGCACCCGCCTGGGCAAATTGTTGCGCCGCACCAACGTGGATGAACTGCCCCAATTTATTAACGTGTTGCTGGGCGAGATGAGCGTGGTAGGCCCACGCCCAGAGCAGCCGCGCTATGTGGAAGAGTTTCGCCGCCTAATCCCCCGCTACATGGAGCGCCACCGCGAGAAGGCGGGCATTACCGGCTGGGCGCAGGTGAACGGCCTGCGCGGCGACACCAGCATCGAAGAACGCACCAAATACGATTTGTGGTACGTCGAGAACTGGTCGGTGTGGTTGGATGTGAAAATCATTCTGCGCCAGCTCTGGCAATGGTTAGGCGGCAAGGACGAGAACGCTTACTAAGCCTACGTGGCTTGTAACAAAGCATTCTGAGCGCAGTCGAAGAATGCGGGCGCTCAGAATGCTTTGACAGTGGCAACGAATCACTCATCTAGAGCGAATCCCTAACTGGTATACGAGCCGCGCCCTTCGACTGCGCGCATCGGAATGCGCTCTCCTGAGCGATAGTCGAAGGATCAGGGTGCTCACG
>JAYTNY010000073.1:0-7324 GCA_043748055.1 Roseobacter sp. | reverse complement strand
CGTGAGCACCCTGATCCTTCGACTATCGCTCAGGAGAGCGCATTCCGATGCGCGCAGTCGAAGGGCGCGGCTCGTATACCAGTTAGGGATTCGCTCTAGCTTGGCGTTATCGTTTGTAAAGTTCAGATTGAGAATTGCTGGAGATTCGCTATGTTCAGGAGGTCGAGTCTTTAGGCGGGTAAGGCTCTGTACTGCAAGTCTTGGTTGTAACCGAGTTCGTAACCGGCTGAAGCCTCGACCTGCGGTTATGGCTCAAGTCAATTTATGGCGTTACAGGCTCGCATCGCCCAATGGCCTCAAACCCAACGCAACCGCCTCGTCCCGATGGCACGCCAGCACACCGCCTTCATATGCCAGCCGCGCCACTTGCAACGAGGTGCGCTTCTCCTCAAACGGCCATGCGCTATCGTGCGGGTTGTGCTTGCCCAAAATCTCCTGGGGATGAGTGAAGTAGAAGATATACGCCTCGTCGCCTTGTACGAGGACGTCCGCATGGCGGCCAATCGCGCCATCATCGGCTCGCGTGCCGGATGCGCCCAAAATATCGATCTGCCGCGTCCAGCTCAACGCGTCGTCGGATCGAAACACGGCTTGCCCCTGCCAGCGATCCACAATCATCCAATACGCATGCTGCCATAAAAATACGTTGGGGCCTTCGTGCGCAAAGCCGGTGATGACCGGGCCAGCCACCTGCCAGTGATACAAGTCGTCGCTATCAGCAGCATACGTGTGCGAGCTGTTCGCCTCATCCTTGTACCACATGCGCCACCGGCCCGATGGCATGCGAAACACACACGCATCAATCACTTTGTTTGATGAGAGTTCCAGCCTGGACTCGAACTGCCACGCCCACAAATTCTCCGAGGTGTAATGCAGCATGTGGCGCGGGCCAAACCATTCCTGCGGCACGCCCGGCACATAGCTGACGAACATGTGATACCGCCCTTCATGCCAAAGAATCTCCGGTGCCCAATACGTGTTGCGCCCCGGCTCATAATTCAAGCCCTCCAAAATGCCGCGATACATCCACGTCGCGCCGCCATCGTTGGAACTGGCGATGCCCAGATCGCTGCCATGCACCCACGCCACACCCAGGCATGGCACGTTGGCCCGTCGGTTGGTGTAGACCAACCACCATGCGCGCTCATCACGGTTCCAAATAATCGTAGGGTCGGCGGCACCGTCGTAGATTGGGTCTCGGAAGAGGGGAGCTGTAGACATGTACGAATTAAAGCGCAATTTGGAGGCCGAGGCTTTAGTCGGTTAGTAACTCTAACGGTGCCGTGATTTGCGGCGCGAGTTACTTACCGCGTAAACGCTCGACCTCCAAATTGAGTCTTACGACGTTGGCTGCACCACACCCGCCGCATCATCTTCGCGGCCATTGCGCGCCTCGCGTTCCATCTCCACAATTTGGCGCGCCACTTCTTCAAATGCTGCGCGCTGCTTGCGATACAAATCGCTCTCGCTCATCACCAGCTTGCGCGCCACATCCCTCACTTTTTGGCCCTGAATAATTTTTAACTCAAGGATGTTGTAGAGCATCCACTCCGTCGCGGTCATGCTGCGGGTGCCGTCGGGCTTCACTCGCTCAATCGCCACACTTAACACTCGGCGCAGTGCCTTCGTGGCGTTGCCGTTCTCCTCGGTCATAGCTGCGCCCACCACCTGCAAACTCATCAGCGGCGAATCTACCAACTTGGGCCCGCCCCAATACTGGCTCAGCGCATCGCGCACCAAGTGCGTAAAGTCGTCGTAATTGTCTGTCGGCATGCCGCTGAAGTCCGAGAGCTTGGGGGCAGCCGGTTGTTGGCTCTCGGCCATGCGCCGCTGCATGTTGTCGGCATCCGGCATCAGGCGTTCCAGGGCTTCAAAGGCGCGTTGTTGTTTGATGGCATCCTCTAGCAGCAACGCCGCCTGCGACACCAACTGCGCAATGCCTTCGCGCTCCTCATCGCTCAACTCCGCACCATCCGGCGCGCGCGCCTCCAGCCCCATCACACCCAGCACATCGCCGCCACTGCGGTCGCTTTCTTTGGCGTGTAAGGGGATGAGCCAATAGCCCTGCCAGGTCACAAAGTCATGCTCCAGCTCGAAGCTAAGTTTGTGCTCAGTCGCCGCATCATCACTTTCAGCCAGCGGCGTCTTGCCATTGCGCTTTAGGGCCATTGCACTTTGCACTGCGGATGGTGGAACCGGCAGCGCTACAGGTCGCATCACGCCTTCAACCTCAGCATCACTTGTGTTCTCTTGCTGCGCCGCTGGGCCTGCTTGCGTGTCGCCCCCAATAATTACAGTGAGGGGTGGCGCAGCCGAGATCGGCTTCATGGTAATAAAGCCATTGCGCGCGCGCAACAGATCGCACAGCGCCGCCAAAATGCCCTCCAGATATTGCACGCGGTCGGAGTTGGTCATCAACCGCTCGCTAAACTGCTGCAAGCGCCGCACTTCAGACGAGTCATCGGCAGCAATGATGCGATCCAACGCAGGCTGCAAGGTGATGATAAAAAGCTGGTGCAACAAAATAATCGTCGCGCCCGCAATCAGCCCTACAAAAGTGCCGGGCAAACCCAGCCAGCGGTCTATACGTGTGCCCAACACAAAGGCCGTAATTACAAACGCGGTCAGCATCGGCCCACGCATCAGCCATTTCACAAAGCGCCGCTTAATCACGCGGTCGGGTGCGCTGGCCCCAAAGTACGAGACGGTGTAGGTCATAAACGTAATGGCCGTGCCCACCCCGATATTGACAAACAAAATGCCCACCCAGGCGATAAGCTGCGGAAAGAACGACGGCCAACCCGTCGGCAGAAAATACGGGAACATACCCACCGCAGGCGCAGCAAAGGCCCACGCAAAGTAAGTGAGGCGGCGTTTGCTAGTGGCCGTCAGCGCGCGGCGGCGCGCCACAATCACGTTATAGGTGGCCCACACCAGCGTGGGGAAGTAATACAGCGTAAAGAGGATGAACAGCGGGCCAGGCAACAGGTGGGGCAAATTGTCGGAGCTGAGGCCGGAGCGTGCAATGAGATTGGTGAACAGCGCCAACGCCACAAACACGACGCCCAACCCATACAGCGCCTTCACCGCAAAGCGCCGCACCGGTTCATTGTTGCCCGTCGCACGCAGCAGCGCATCGCTCAAATGCAGCGATGCTGCGGGGATCATCGCAATGCCCACCCACTGCAAACGCAGCCAGATGTCTGTATCGCTGGTCGAGACCTGTGTCAGCAAGTCGCTCAGAAAGGTGCCAATAACGCACGCCAGCACAAACGCAAAGTTACGAGCAATATCACTGCGCCGGTTGTATAGGCCGATGTAGATGACCAGCGAAAACGCGGTGACCAGAATGCCGGTAACGGTGATGCGGTTCAGCAGCTTGACCGCGTTGAGAGACCATTCGAGGAAGACGTCCATAGATGCAGAGTGAATGGTGATTAGGGATTGGTGATTGACTTCGGTCAATCCCTAATCCCCAATCACTAACCCCTCTTCACCTGATTTTATACGCGAAGAACAACGCAATATCGTGGGTCTGATAAAAGTTGTCGGAATAACCCGCAAAGCGAAAGCCGCGCGCCTGGCAAAGCCGCGTGGTCGGGTAGTTCTTGGTCTGCACATCCAGCGTGATGCTGTGCAGGCTATCGGTTTTGGCCTGGGCCATAGCCGCCCGCAGCAATTGGGTGCCAATGCCTTTGCGCCGCCATTCCGGCACCACATTTAGCGCCGGAACCCAACCCGTGTTTTGCCACGGCAGCGTGGCCATGCCCAGGTAACCCAGCACGCCGCGTGCGCCGTTGGTGTATGAGACTGAACCGGGCAGGGTCTGGTTGTCGCTGTCATCGCCCTGCATCACCCACACATGGTCGCAGCGGTGAATGGTTCGGCGCAGGTTGCGTGGGTCGTGGGCAAACGGCACCTGAATTTGGCGGGGCAACCGAGAGAGCCGAAATTGCGCCACGTATTCGCCCGGCACCTCGCGGCCACTCAGTTGCCACACATGGTCGGTCACATAGCTGTGGTCGAGGGTGCAAAGGGCTTCGATGTCGGCGAGTTGGGCAGGGCGGATGTGCATTAGGGAGTTAAGAGGTTTGAAGGTTTGAAAGTTGGGAGGTTTGAAGGTTGGAGCCTGCAAACCTTCAAACTCTTTTCAGCCTGCAACACGAATTGAGATGCGACAGTAAATGCTCTCGCGCTGGTTTTTGTCCACTGTCATCAGGCGGATTTGGTGTATGCCGGGGCCAAGTGCCGAGAGGTTGACGTTGCCGAGGGGGCCATCTTTGGTAGGCACATCTATGCGTGCCAAAAAGCCCCATCCGCCGTTTGCCAGCAACACTTCCAGCTTGGCGTAGCCGCCGCTTGGGTCGATGCCGGCATTACCTGTTACGGCAAATTGCATGTTTACGTTTTGGCCGTGTTGCGGGCTAAGAATTCCCACGGTGTAAGGGTCAGCACAGTCGGGTGGCGGCAGGTCTGCCACCGGCGCGGCTGTGGGCTGTGGCCTGGGTGTGGCGGTGGGCGGCACGCGGATGATCTCTAGTGTAGGCTGTGCTGCGCCGTTGGTGCGCGGGGTTCCTGTTGCCACTGGCGCAGCGGTGGGCAGAGCGGCATTAATCACTGCTGATGTGGGCACCAACGTGATTGAGGGCAACGTGGGCAGCACCGCTTGTGTGGGTTTTTCAACAACAACGCTGGCGCTATCGGCGGTAGGTGTTTCGGGGAAGGGCGTGGCCTCGGCGGCAGCGGCTTGGGGTTTGGCAGGCTGAATGATGAAGGTGGGGGTGATGACCGGCGCGGCGACAGCGTTCTGGCCTGCCAGAAAGTCGGCAGTGGGCACCGAGGTGGGCAACAACACAATGCCCGCCGCTGGCGTGGGGGCCACGTTGGCAATGATGTTGTTCACCTGGGTGGCTGCGGACTGCGCCCCAATCAAATTACTGGCAACAAAGACAGCGCCCGCCAGCACCAAACACAACACCGCCCGCACCCATGCCGAGCCTGCGCGCGCGTTTACACTGCTGCGCTCCATGCCAAACACAGCCCGGTTCATGTCTCGCATAGAGGTAACACCGACCAGGACAAAGTACATGAAGCCGAGCGCGGAGACGATATACAACACCCAACTGTATTCGCGTAAGAACTGTAGAAGGATTCCCATAAGAGCGTGGTGAGCTAAGTATATTCGCCAAACCATTCAACACGAATCTTCTCAAATCTAGCGAATCTGCACGAATCAAAAAATTCGTGGGAATTCGTGCGATTCGAGAGGATTCGTGTTTGAAGGCAAACGATATGTGCAAACAGCGTTGTCGCTAAGTCGCCAATCGCTCCAACACGCCCTTCACCATCGCAATCAGCTTGGGCCCAACGATGTTGGCGGCTTCCATCACTTCTTCGTGCGAGGGCGGCTCACCCTCGTCGGCGCTGAGCCGAGCCACGTTGGTGATGCTGCTGAAGCCCAGCACACGCATACCGCTGTGCCGCGCCACAGTCACCTCGTTGGCGGTGGACATGCCCACGGCGTCTGCGCCGATGGCGCGCATAAAGCGCAGCTCGGCAGGCGTCTCGAAGTTTGGGCCAGCCAGGGCGAAATACACGCCTTGCTTCAGCTCTACACCGGTCTCGCGGGCTACATCCAACGCCAACGTTTGCAGAGCGGGGTCGTAGGCATCGGTCATTTGAGGGAAGCGCGGGCCAAGCGCAGCATCGTTGGGGCCAACCAGCGGGTTGTTGCCCGCCATGCCCAGCAGGTTGATGTGATCGGTGATGAGCATGAGATCGGCGACGTTAAAGCTGCGGTTGATGCCGCCCGCCGCGTTGGTCACAATCATCGTTTCGGCCCCCATCGCTCTGGCTACGCGGATGGGCAGCGTGGTTTGTTGCACGGGGTGGCCTTCGTAAAAATGGGCCCGGCCCTGCATGGCGGCCACCGGCACGCCCATCAAATCGCCGATCACAAACTGGCCTTTGTGCCCTTCTACCGTAGAGCGCGCAAAACCGGGAATGTCGTTGTAGGAGATGCGAACCGCGTTCTCAATCTGCTCCGCCAACGGGCCGAGGCCACTGCCCAACACAATCAGCACCCGCCAGTTGCGTGGCGAAACGCTGCGGATGTAGGTGGTGGCTAGGGAGATAGGATTGGGCATGGGTTGATGGTGAATGGGGATTAGTGAATAGAGATTAACAATCGCACTCACTATTCACTAATCTCTATTCACTAGTACGGCTGGCTTATTCTCTTTCTGCACATACATTTGTGTGGTGGCTAAATTGGCGTGGCCGAACCACTCTTGCACGCGGCGCACGTCCTCTCCGGCACGCAGCATATGCACCGCACGGCTGTGGCGCAGGGTGTGCGGGGTCACATCGCCGTCGATGTTGGCGTTTTTGGCGTATTGGCGCGTGGTGAGCCAAATGGCCTGGCGGGTGAGGCGCGTGCCGACCGGGTTGAGAAAGATGTATTCCCCGGCGTTTTGGCCCAGCATTTCGGTGCGGGCGTTGTCTAAATAATCTTTGAGTGCGGCCATAGCTTGCGAGGTTAACGGCGCAGCGCGTTGGCGCGAGCCTTTGCCCTCGCAACGGGCGGTGGCGGCCTCAAAATCTACATCGCTTAGCTTTAGGGCGATGGCTTCGCTGACGCGCATGCCGGTTGAGTAAATAAGCTCTAGCAAAGCGCGGTCGCGCAGGTTGCGTGGTTTAGGCGCGCGCGAAGCGGACTCGAACAGCTTGAACACCTCGTCCTCGCTCATGATGAGCGGGGCTTTCTTCTCGATGCGCGGGGGCTTCAGGCGCGTCGAGGGGTCGTCGGGCGTGAGGTCTTTTTGGTTTAGCCAGTGAAACAGGGTTTTGAGGGCGGCAATTTTGCGGGCGATGGTGCTGGCGGCGTATTTGCCCGCCATCGAAGCCACATACTCGTTGAGATGGTTTTGGGTCAGGCGCGCCCAGTCCATCTCTGGGGCCAGCGTGGTGTTTAGGTAATCTGCAAACTGGCTCAGATCATTGCGATACGCCATGACAGTGTTGGCCGATGTATTGCGTTCGGTTTGTAATGAGGAGAGAAACTCTTGAATCGTGGCATGCCATTGCATAACTCGAATTATACCTAGCGGCCCTCAGTGAGTTGAAGTAGCAAGGTGACGCCCGCACCGCAGATTCTATTTGCGCGTTACCGAAACCTCATCCAAAATACTCGCACGAAGTTAGCCAACACACAGACGTTCGAGGAGGTATTCGATGAGTTCACGAAGACGTTCACGACAAGTCGCACGACGACGGTTCATGCAAGCGGCAGCGCTTGGCACAGTCTCGGCCATGCTGCCCACGA
>JAYTNY010000072.1:0-6209 GCA_043748055.1 Roseobacter sp. | reverse complement strand
GTCGCGGCAACCCGAAGCAAAGCCGACCTACGTCGGCTAGAACCCAGTCGGCGAAGGCCGACTTCGCTTTGCGATTCTGATCGCCATTGCCGCGACTTCAGTCGCCAGGCAGGACTTTGCAGGAGCCATAGCCAGGCACCTCTTTCACTCTTCTACACACCTTACACCTTCTAAAATCTGTTGCGTGCTTAACAATAGATCACTCGAAACGCTTATCAACATTAACAGCAAAGATTTGCTACATGCATTTGGCATTAGCGAGACGTTTTGGGGCCGAGCCACCCTGATGCGTGCGCTGATGCGCTTGGTGCGGCCTGCGGCGACCCGCTTTGCTCGGCAGGTGCTGGCGTATGACGCAGATGTGGGCCGCAGCGGCTTATCCGCGGCAACGGTGGCGTATTTGCGCCACAACGTTGGCTCGGTGAAGTATGCCGGGGCCGAGCATTTGCGCGGGGATGGCCCGTTGCTCATCGCGTCGAATCATCCCGGCATGAGCGATGCGCTGGCGCTGTTCGCCATCTTGCAACGCGATGATTTGCGGGTTGTGGCGCGCGACCGCGATTTTCTGCGGGCCATGCCCAACATGGTGTCGCATTTGCTCATCGTGTCCGATGTCGAGAGCGAGCGCATCCGCGCCACACGCGCCATCACCACCACCCTAAAAGCGGGCCACCCAGTGTTGACCTTTCCGGCGGGCAAGATTGAGCCTGATCCGGCATTTATGTCTGGCGCTGTTGAATCATTAGCCAATTGGTCGAGCAGTCTCGATCTGTTCGCGCGGCTGGTGCCGCAGTTGCGCGTGGTGCCGGTCATGGTGTGCGGGGTTATTTCGCAGCAGGCGTTGCGCAACCCGGTTACGCACATTCGGCGGGCGCAAAAGGATCGCAACTGGCTGGCGGCAACGCTGCAAATTGTGGTGCGGGCGTATCAAAATGTGGATGTGCGCGTCATATTTGGTAAGCCTGTTCAATTGGCGCAGTTGCCATTGGGCGGCACCCTAACTCATGCAATTACGCAATGCGCGCATCAACTCATCGAAAGGCCACCAACCGAATGGCAAACCTTGTCTCTGCTTTAGTAGACCTCTTGCAAAAGTAGGGCGTTGCATGCAACGCCCCTACAAGCACCGCACGCCAATGAACTTTTGCAAGAGGTGCAGTGAATTTGTTTGTCTATTCGGCCTCTCACAACTGCAACGTATAGTAAGACTCACGAGGTCTCATAAGAAGTTACTGAGAGCGCAAAGGGGGGTGCACAGGAGGAGGATTGTGTTGAAATTTGTAAAAGGTTCCGGGTTGCATTGGCTTATTAATTGGCTCAATTGGCTCGTTATTGGTCTGTTGCTAGTCTCGCATGCATCGGTTGGCTTACCTGCGACGCACATACCGCGCGCAGAGGCGAGCACCAATGCGGTTAGACTGCCGCCAGGTTTTGTGGATGAACCGGTTGTAGAAGGATTACTGTCGCCGCGCGCCTTTGCCTTCTTGCCCGATGGCCGAATATTGGCCACCGAACGCGGCAATGCCGACTCGACCGACACCAATTTTGCCAGCATCCGCGTGCATAAAAATGGGGCGCTGCTGCCGGAACGGGCTTACTCGCTTGGCACATGCGGCGATGGCGAACGCGGCCTGCTGGGTCTCGTCGTTGATCCGAAGTTTGCCCAGAACGGCTACATCTACATCTACTACACCCGCTTTGGCCCAGCCGACCCGGTGTGTGGCTACTACACCTACCAGAACAACAAGCCCGGCCCACGCAACCGCGTATCGCGTCTTACTATGTCGGGGGATGTAGTTGTGACGGGCAGCGAACGCGTGCTGATTGACAATATCCAAACCGATTCCGGCATCCACAATGCAGGCGATTTGCAGTTTGGGCCAGATGGGTCGCTTTACGTTTCCGTGGGCGATTCACAAGTGTTTCCTTCGCCTGCGCAGTCCCTCAGCAGCATCAACGGCAAAATTTTGCGCATCGTGCCCAATCCCGCCGAAGCCCGTGGCTATACCACCAGCGGCAACCCGTACGATGCAGCAACCAATGCGCGCTATTGCGGCATCACCCCACCCGAAAGCGGCACCGGCCCCTGCCGAGAAGTGTTTGCAGCGGGTTTGCGCAACCCGTTTCGGTTTACGGTTCATCCTTCTAAAAACAGTTTGTTTGTGGGAGATGTGGGGGGCAGCGCCTGGGAGGAAATTAACGAAGTAGTAGCAGGTGGCAACTACGGCTACCCCTCGCGCGAAGGCCCCTGCCCTGGCAATGTCATCGACTGTACGCTGCCCCAGCCGCCTTCGGGTTTCGATGACCCGGTGTATGCCTACCCGCACAACGACAAAAGCTCTAACTACGATTCAGCCGTAATTGGCGGCGCGTTCTACACTGGCACAACGGTAGGGGTGTCGTATCCACCCAGCTACCTGGGCGATTACTTCTTTATTGACACGGTGCGCGGCTTTATGCGACAACTCACCTACGATGCCGCGCAATCCACCTGGAGCGCAGTGACGCCGGAGTTTGCAACGGGTTTGTTTGGCATTGGCTTAAAGACTGGGCTGGATGGCAATCTGTATTACTTACGCTTCAAATCTGAAAACGACCGCGACAGCGATGTGCGCCGCATCCGATATCAGCCCAACGGCAACCAGCCACCCCAGGCTGCCCTTACAGTTACACCGACAGGTGGGCCGCTCAGCACGGTCTATACCTTCTCGGCTGCGGAAAGTGTTGACCCCGATAACAACCTGCCATTGGTCTATCGCTGGCAGATTGGCAGCGAGGCCGTGTTCTCGACCACGACAACGACTGTGACGCGCACGTTTAGCTCGATGGGCACAAAAACTGCATCACTAACCGTGATGGACTCCGGCACGCCACCCCAAACCTCAGCGCCGGTCAGCGTCACGGTTTTCCCAGGTGATTCGCCACCCACTGCGACCATTGTGTTGACGAACGTGACGGCCCCGGCCCGCACAAACTACCACGCCGGAGACACCTGGCAATTTGGGGTTGCTAACGCCAGCGACGACGAGCCACTACCCAACGATGCCTTCCGCTGGAACATCGCCTTTCATCACCGCGAGCATTTCCATCCCTTCCAGCCCAACCTGGGCAGCGACCACGGTCAGTTCGAGATTCCGCCGGTGGGCGAGCCAGACCCAGTGGTGTGGTATCGCATCACGTTGCGCATTACGGACAACGCCGGGCAAACAGCCAGCGTGGTACGCGATCTGCATCCCGTTACAACCACGCTAACGCTGAGAACAATGCCCCCCGGCGGCACGGTGGAGGTGGATGGCGCAACGTTTGGCACCGACTACGTCATCACGCGGGTGGTGGGCATTCAAAGCGCCCTCAGCGTGCCAATGACGCGAACCATTTGTGCCACGAACTATGAGTTTGTGTCGTGGTCGCAGGGCGGCAGCCGTACCCAGGTGATTACGGTGCCGTCAACCTTCGAGACTTTTACAGCCACATTTGCAAAAGCGCCCCCAACGGCCAATGACACATGCAAGCGCAAGTATTTGCCGTTGATTCGAAGATAACAGGTCTGCACGCAGACTTAGGCCATTTCCGTACGTCCTATGCTCAGAAGTGTGGACATAAAAGCGTGTCGCTCAATCCACATACCGACCTCTATAACTAGTAATTTCGCATGGCTTTATACTAGCCATTAGACCAGGTATTCGATAAGATATACGCAGTCATCAGCGATTATTTCAATATAAATGGACTAATTGCGTGCAAACCTCTTCATTTCGCACTCACTCCAGCTCTTCGTGTTCATCGCACCCCTCTAGCGGCACGCGCATTTTCGGTAGATGGCGCACCGCACCAGTTTTAGTAGTAAAGGAGAGAAATTATGAATGCGACGACGATTGCCAGTAGTGGTTCAGTAGCAAGCTCATCCGCAGCATCGCCCACTTCACTCACTTCATCCATTTCGGCGTTTCTGTTCACCGATAAACGCACCAGCGTGCTGTGGTTCATTTTGCGCGTTTGGCTCGGCTTTCAGTGGCTCGATTCAGGGCTGCACAAAATGAGCGACCCAGCTTGGATGACCACTGGCGCTGCATTGAAAGGCTTTTGGGGCTTTGCCATCAACGCCCAGGCCAACGGCCGCCCGCTCATTGGCTACGATTGGTATCGCGCGTTTTTGAGCTTCATGTTGCAGAGCGGCTATCACACTTGGTTCGCCAAGCTGGTGACGGTTGGCGAAATCCTGGTCGGTGTGGCGCTGATCGTGGGTGCTTTCGTCGGCATCGCTGCGTTCTTTGGCGCGTTTATGAATTGGAACTACATCATGGCCGGTTCCGCCAGCACCAACGGCCTCATGCTCATCATCGCCATCGCGCTCATTTTGGCGTGGAAGGTGGCGGGCTGGATTGGTGCGGATCGCTGGATTCTGCGCGCCCTAACTTCTTTCAAGCAGGATTTTGCCGTGGGCTGGCTTCATCTCAAGCCAAAGCTCGTCAGCATAATGCGCAAGTAAGTAGCCCCGCGTCCAACTCAAACTCCAACACCAAACTCCAACTACCCCAGCAAATGCACATACTGCTGCATCTCGCGCTGATGAATTCTTTGGTGCTGATCCTTCAGAATCTCATCCATCTCAACCTGCGTCAGCCGCATTGCCAAAATCTCCAGCGCATCTTCGGGGCTTTTGCCATAGGCAATCTTCTTCTTGCCATTCTTCAGCGAGAAGAGATACATAAAGTGGGGGTTGCTGAAACTGCTCATAGATAGCGATCGGCAATCAGCTATCAGCGGTTAACTTTGAACTTGTCCGACGACAAGCTGAATGCTGACCACTGATAGCTGATCGCTATGCCTTTGCTAACGCGTCCCAATAATTCTTGCGAGTTTGGCGCACGTTGACGAGGCCCTTGTTCACTTCCTCGTCATACTGGCCCGACATCAGCTCGCGGTAGAACTGGTAATCCACACCCATTACTTTTTCATCGTCAGGGAAGCGGTGGTAGTTCTCTTTGGTCATCTTGCTCTTGCCCTCGGCAATAAGCTGGTTGCCCAGCGCGCTGCCGGGGTATGGCGCATACAGACTAATCGAAGGCATGATGCGCTTGGTGTACTTCACCATCCGCATGGTCTTAAAGGCATCTTCGCGCGTCTCGCCCGGAATGCCCAGCATGATATTGCTCCAGAACACCGGCGGCTTCTCGCCTTTGGCCTCCATGTCGTCGCCGATCTTCGTCATCAAATCAATGGCGAAGAAGTTATCTTCCTCAGTGCATTCCTTGTTAATCATCCGCAAAATGCGGTCACTGCCGCTCTCAAAGCCAATCGAAACCGTCTGCCAATTCGTCTTGCGAATCACGGCCTCAAAGAGTTCAGGCCACTGGCGCACGGTGTCGGCGCGGCCTGCCGCCCAATACGGCCACACCTTGTTGGCCTTCTTGGGGTACTTCTCAATCCACTCTTCCAGCCAAGTTGGGTTTTGGAAGAACATGCTGTCGTGAATAACGACAGAGCCTACCGGCCCATGATCTCGATCCAGCCGATTCAACTCTTCGATGACCATCTCGACCGGGCGGCGGCCCATGTTGGGGATGTAGCTGTTCTCGTTACAAAACACGCATTGCCACGGGCAGACACGGCTGGTCAACATCGTCACCACGCCGGGTGGCCCCCACCCGCACTCCGGCTCCAACGGCCAGTTAAATTTCTTGCGCAGCTTGTGGCTGGCAGGTTGCGGCCATAGCGTGCGGTCAATCTCCGGCCACTCGGCCATGCTCTTGGCCCCAATGCCCAACGTCACCCGCTCATACTGGTCTGGGTGTGAGACGAAGTTGACGATGGTGTTCTCGCCCGGCCCCTGCACAATCTTGTCGAACTCGGGCACGGCCAGCATTTCATCCAGCGCAACGGTGGCGTGCATACCGCCACACAACACCAACCCTTTTGGGTTCACCTCTTTGAAAATTTTGGCGGCTTTGTAGGCAACGGGAAACGTATAGCTGCGCACATTCATGATGAGTATGTCGTAGCCTTTCAGCTTCTTCTTCACCTCATCCCAGCTTGTACACTGGCGCGTGCTAAACATATCGGTCATCACGCCGTTCTTGTGCAAGATGGTGCGCAGCAAGCCCATGCCGTGGTCTTGCCACTGCTCGTGGGGACCGGTCGGGTTCACTAGGTCGCCCAGGTCGCCCAAATCCAGCCACAGGCGCTTTGGCTGCGTACTATCGCTACCT
>JAYTNY010000071.1:0-6930 GCA_043748055.1 Roseobacter sp. | reverse complement strand
GTCTGTCGTCTATTTACCTCGCATCCAACTGCTTCAAACACGCGTTCAAATATCCGTAGCTCTCTGCCGCAATCGTTGCGCACTGCGCCAGTTCAAGCTGGTTCGCGCCGATGACTTCGAGAACTACCGGGCCATCGTAGCCGCCATCCACCATCACTTTGCAGTAGGCGTACAAGTCAATATCGCCGCGCCCGCAGGCTTGCATGGGCGGTGTGCCCGGGGCAGGGCCGCGCCCTTTGCAATCGCGAATATGAATATGCTTGACGCGATGTAGTACCGGCCCTAGCGCGGTGGCCGGGTCTTCTTTGGCTCTGTGAATGTGGCTGGGGTCCATATCCACCCCAAACGCCGCCGATTTAATTTTGTCTATCGCCCGCAGCGTGGTGGGCGTGTTGTAGATGGCGCCACCCACGTGCGCCTTGCAACACAGCGTGACGCCAAACGCCTCAGCCTTCTCAGCCATCTTCGCAATCAAATCGGTCTGGCGCACAAAGTCTTCTTCCACATCGCTTTTGCCGCCCGGCCCAATGTTCACAATCGGGATGCCGATCTCGGCCCCGGCCTCAAACGCCTTCATCAGCCGGTCTTCGTCCAGCGCAGTCTCTTCCATCGAGAGAAATTGCAAATCGTTGTCCCTCACAATCTGTTTCAACTCACTGGCCTGTTCGCGCCACTTGTCCAAATCCAGATGCTCGCACATCCCCTGAATCGCCGAAATTTCGATGCCGTCATACCCCGCCATCTTGATGTGCCTGGCTGCCGTCGCAAAATCGAAGCCGCCAAAAAGCACGGAGTTCACACCTAATTTAATCATTGGCTATTAGCAATTGGCTATTGGCTATCAGCAAATTGCCAATAGCCAATAGCCAATGATTACAAATCCACCACTGTCCTCGTCTCAAACGACCGAATCGCCGCCTCAATAATCCGTTGCGCCTTCAGGCCTTCTTCGCCGCTGCCATCAATCTCGTCGTATTTGGCTCCAGTAGAAAGCTGGTCTACCCAAGCCCCAATGCGGCTCTTAAACGTCTCGTTAAACGAGCGCATGCCACCGAGATACGAATACGTCTCGGTCTCGATACTGAAGCGCGGCTTGAAGTGCAAATGCTCGCACGCATCCACCAGCTCGAACATGGCCTGTGAGCCAGCCACCTCGCAGCGCTCCAAGCCAAAGCTGCCGCCGCCAAACGAGCCATCGTACGACCCCATCAAGTTGCCCACCACACCGTTTTCAAAATGCAAAATAATTTGCGCGTTGGAATATGTCTTGCGCATCTCGCCGTTGGCCTTCTGGCCCTTGCTCATAAACGCCGCCACGCTTTTTACATCGCCGCAGAAATAGCGCATCACATCAAACGAATGTGGATGCAGCGCCCGCATGTGAAACCAGGGCGATGTCTCGACCGGATTATTAATCCACATGCGCATATTGATGCTGTGCAAGTAACCCAGCCGCCCGCTGCTCACCCATTCTTTGGCGCGCAACGAAGCAGGCGTAAAGCGGTGGTTCAAGTTGATGGCGTACGGCACACGCCCACGCTTGGCCGTCGCCACCATCTCTTCGGCTTCCTCCACCACATTGCTGATTGGTTTTTCGCCCAGCACCGGAATGCCAGCATTCAACAACTGCATCGTCGGCGCGTAATGCTCGCTGCCGTTTTCTTCGCCCTTTGTGGCCACGCTGCACGCATCAAGCTGAATGCCCGCATCCAGCATCTCTTGCACGCTGTAAAACGCGCGCCCGCCAAACTTAGCCGCTGCTGCATCGGCTTTCTCTTTCACAATGTCGCAAACCGCCACTAACTCGGCTTTCGGGTTGTCCTTGTATACGCCTGCATGAATGCTGCCGATATTCCCCACACCGACCACGCCTACTTTTAGTGTCATATTTTCTTTTCCTTTCCACCACAAAGACACGAAGAACACAAAGGGTCACAAAGAGAAAAATCTAAACCCTTTGTGTCGCCTTTATGTTCTTTGTGCCTTCGTGGTGAAAAACCCTACATCTTCACAACCTCAATATCCATCATCCGCGCCAGCTTTTCTATTTTGCTGCGCACATGCCCAATGCCCAACGCCACATGATGCGTCGGCCCATGCAAGCACCATGCATCCATAAACTCGGCTGGCCCTTGCGCAAAGCGCAGCCGCGAATTGGTGTTGCCAATTTGCATGGTTTTGCCCGGAATGCTCTCGCCCTCGGCCACCAAAAACTTCAGACGGCCGTCTGAAGTTTGCGTCGTCCCCAAAAGGGTGATGGGGCCATACTTCACTTTGGCTTCTACGCTGAGGCCATAACCGCGCTTGCCATGAAACAAGCCCAACCCACGCAGCAACGGCTTGCCTTCCGCAATCGCCACGTGCATCGGCCCGTCGTGACCCATCAAAAGAAACTGCTCGGCAAAGTCCATTGCATAAAACTCGGTGAAACTGCCACCCGCGCCGAATCTGTCCATAATCAACATGGACAAATTCGTTTTGAGGTCGCCCTCGCCCGCACACGGCACACCCCGCGCCGTCAACAACGAGTTGCCCACGATCAGCGATGCGCCCAGCACTTCGCTGGGGTTGCCATCCAAGCCTCGGTAGTAATACGTCAAGCCGTTCAAATCAAAATCACGCACCAACGCATCCAGCCCACACGCCACGCGGGCCGCCCATTCCATTGCGTCCTCGCTCACTGGCATGCTGATCTTGTCTCGACCGGGTAGTGCAATCTCAAACGTCGCTGCAATCTCTTGTTCTTTGGCGCGAATCGCCGCTTCGCTCACGGCTTGCACGCGCTGGGCCAAGTCATCTATCTCCAACACTTCCACATGCGCGCCGGTCTGCGCATGAATCATGGTGAAGTCGGAATACATATCCAACATGCCCGGATACGTGTGACCGAGAAAGCCAATGCGCGAGCGGTTCAACGAGCGCATCACGCTAGCCGCCTGCACCCAATCCCCAATAATGCCCCACGCCCGCGCATCCTCGTGCAGTTGGCCGGACACCACGTTAAAGTCAATCCGGCTGCGCGCAAAAGCGTTGCTAATCTCCGGCACGCAACACGCACAACAATTTGCCAGCCACTCGCCGGTGTCGGTGTTCTCGTAGTCCATCGCTGCTGTGGGCTGCAAGTTCAGCACCAGCACCGGCTTTTTTACGCGCTGCACGGCGGGCAGCACTTGGCTGGAGGTGGCATACGTGCCGACGTAGCAAATCAGCATGTCCACGTTGGCCTGTGTAAACAAGTCGCCTGCCGCCAATGCCGCCTGTGCGGTGTCCACCAACCCCGCCGAGATCACCTCTGCGCCAAACGAACTCAGCCGCGCTTCAACCTCACGCTGGTAGCCCTCTAGCCGCTCTTTCAACCCCTCAAACTGCGGCCAATACGCGGCCAGGCCAATGCCGAAGATGCCGATTTTGGCGCGGGTGGGGTTTGTGTCGCTGTTCATCTCTCTTTAGAACCCCCGACCCCTAAAGGGGAGTCGTTGATTTTCGTTACACGTTTATCAATTCGCTACGAGCGATTAAAAATGAGCATAACTCCAAGACTCCCCTTTAGGGGCCGGGGTCTCACCGCGCCACCATTGGCGCACTTATCAATGTGCCCAACACCTCGCGCCGCGCACTCTCACGCACCGGCAACGCCACAACTTCATCCTCATCATCCGGATAAAACCGCTGCACGTTAGCGTGGGTCATTAACGCATGGTCGGTATACGTCGCTGGTGGCACATGCCGCTCGGCCAACAAACTGGCCGCCAGTTGCATGATGCGGTCGCCATACGCCTCCGGGAAATAATCCACCGCGCCAATCAACATGGGGTTGTTGCGCCGCAATTCACTGCGCACGCGGCGGCTGGCGTTCTGGCTCACCACAGCAGTACAAACCTGGCGGCCCAACACCTCCGCCGCCTCCAATGCACCGATGGCCGAATTCGCATTGATCCCAATAAACAACACTTTTTTGCCCCACGGAATATTGCGCAGCGCGCTTGTCGCCGCCGCACGCGATTCATCCAGCGTGCCATGCGTGTCGCAAAAAATCACATCGCTGTCTTTGATCGAGATGACATTGCGCAGTGTGACCAACGTGCCCTGTATGCGCGCCGCCGGAATCGAACCCGATTCGCGCTGTTCCAAACACACAATCTTGTCCAGCTTGCCACCCCAATGCTTCTGAATCCACGTGGCAGATGCCTCGCCCGCCATACGCCCAGCGCGATAGTTATCTGCGCCAAAATATACTGCGCCTGGCATCGGAATATCTATGGCGATGACCGGTGTGCCCGATGCGCGGAACATATCCATCAGCATGTAATTCGTGCGCTCGTCTTGCTGATACTCAATCATCAAATCCAGGTTGGCTTCCAACATGCGTTTGCCGTTTTGCAGCGCCATTTGCGGGTCGGATGCATTGTCTGCCAGCACCAACTCCACATTGCCCAGAGATTGCGCCGCGCGCTCCACACTCTGCCGTACCTTCGCCGAGAAGTCCTGGTCTTCAGTCAAATTGGCAAAGCCAATGCGCCATGTCGTATCCGGTGGGCAATCGGCGCAAATCTCGGTAATGCGTTCGCCCGACAACGAGATGCGCACCCCAGCGGACATGAGCGCATTAAACACATCGTCTGCTGCGCTATTCGCGCCATTATTTGTTTCGGGTTTGTTTTGGGTGGTATGGGTAGTGTGAGTGGTGATGAGGTGATGCGCCTGGTTCAAACTGGCGAAACTCATCAGGGCCAGTTTGCCCAGGGTTTCACTGGTCGCCAACATGATGACGGTGTCGGCGCAGGCCGCCATGCTGGCCTTCACTTGCGCATCGGCAATGTGGTTGCTGGCAAAACCTTGCGCGGCGCTTACGCCTTCGCAATCAATAAAGGCCTTGCTCACGCGCATGCGCTCCAACATGCCCGAGGCCACTGGGCCGTCTACCGCATCCGAGTTGAAATGCACCTGCCCGCCGATCAACACAATCGAATGCGAGGGATTGTGCGAAAGCTGCTGCGCAATCTCCACGCTGTTGGTGATGACGGTGAGGCCCTTCTTCGGCAGCAACTCGTCCACCATCGCCCGCGTGGTTTCGCCGCCGCTGAGTAGGATCGAATCACCTTCGTTCACCAATTCCACCGCGCGATGGGCAATGTGTTGAATTTGCGCAATTCGGCGTTCGCTGATTGAATCATCTTCACCGCTGCCCACTACTGCCCCGTGATACTTCGTCTTGGCCGTCGTAGCCCCACCGTGTGTGCGAATCAACTTGCCTTGCCGTTCCAGTTCGCGCAGGTCGTTGCGAATCGTCCCTTCTGAAACCTGAAATCGTTCGCGCAAGTCTGCTAGGCGTGTCGAACCGCGTTTTAGCAAATGGGAAAGTATCTGTTCCTGACGGTCACGAGATTTCATGGTGATTATCGAATTGTAGAAATTGAATCTGGAATGTCAACAAAACGATAAGGGCAACTTCTATCTTTGCTGATTCAACAAGTTTTGCTAACGAATTGACATGGTGCGACCACATTCATATAACCATATTGTTTCGATACACCGTGCCTCACAATCTTAAACATCACTAGAGTTACTCTGGCTTTTTCGCGGAGGGGCGGAGAAAGCGGAGATGCGGAGAATTTTTATTTCTTCGTTCCCTCCGCACCTCCGCGAAAAGAAAATACGAATGAACCAGGAGGTTATTGCATGTTGACCGAACAACAAGTTCAGCAATTTCAGCGAGACGGTTATTTGCGTGGCGGGCGCGTATTGAACGATGAGCAAGTGGATACGCTGCGCGACGAGATCAAACGCGTGATTGAAGAGCGCGAGCGCACGGATATTCCTCAGCCCGTGCTGTGTCGCAACTTGAATGGCGAAAACTGGGATGCCCCGGTCTGGCAAATCGTTAATATTTGGGAGGCCAGCCCCTCGTTCAAGAGCCTGCTGATCTCCAGCCCGCAAATTGCCGAAGAGATGTCGCAGTTAACCCAGGCCAACTCGCTGCGCATCTGGCACGATCAGATTCAATACAAGCCCCCCAAGATCGGCGGCTCCACCTATTGGCATCAAGATGCGCCGCTGTGGCCCATCATCGCCCCCATGACCGAAGTTTCGGCATGGGTGGCTTTGGACGATGTGGACGAAGACAACGGTTGCATGTGGATGGTGCCCGGCTCGCACAAATGGGGTAACAACATCGATTACATCCGCAAGAACATTCCTACGTTCTTCGAGCTGCCCAAAACGTTTGAGGGCCATCCTGTCGACGTGCGCTCGTGCCCGGTGCGCAAAGGCGAAGTGCATTTTCACCACGCCCTCACCTGGCACGGCTCGCCGGATAACAAGAGCGATAGGCCCAGGCGCGCCATCGCCATTCATTACATGACCAACGAGACGCGCTTTGTCGAAAGCGGCAACCACCCCATGAAGCCTTTCGTGGAAGTGGCTGACGGCGAGATGATGCGCGGTGCGCATTTCCCGCTGGTGTGGGAGCGCCAGGGGGCATTAGCCTAACTCAGCAGATAAGCATTCTGAGCGAAGTCGAAGAATGCGAACGCGGCGGAACTTCGCCAGCTAAGCTCGACATAGAGCGCATTCTTCGACTTGGCTCAGAATGCTTGCCGGTAGAGTTTTTCGGAGGGAGGTGGTCTCAACTCAATCAACCTAATTCAATCTCACCTGAACAATCCCCGATGTTCGTTCAATCTTTATTTTGTAGTTACTTAAAGGAGGGTTAACCCATGCAACAGCCCAGTCGCTTAGCGAGAGATCGCTTCTATAGACCGATTGCCCTGCTCGCCGTATTCAGCGCATTGTTGGCAGGCTGCGCACCCGCAGCGCCAGCCGCCGCCCCCGCAGCAGCCCCTGCTGCCCCAGCCGCGCCGGAACCTGCTAAGGCCACCGAGGCCCCAGCTGCCGCTCCCGCCGAGCCAGCCAAAGCTACCGAAGCCCCAG
>JAYTNY010000070.1:0-4115 GCA_043748055.1 Roseobacter sp. | reverse complement strand
AACATGCGCGCCATATCGGCCAAGTCCTGGCTGCGGCCAGCTTGGTACTTCATCAACACCAAATAACGCAACGACAGCACCGGTAGCCCTTGCGCATCGTGGTTGTGCTGCGCCTCCGCAATCGCCTCAGGCCACCAGGCTTCCTCGCCCTCCAGCACATCAACCTCGCGTCCATCTGGCCCAACCCATGTGGTGCCGCGCCCCAACGACAACGCCCCTGCAAGGGTGAAACCGCCTGCGCGCAATTTTGCGTGTGCCAGCGTCGAATCGGAAGCGGCGATCACAATATCCAAATCGCGCGTCATGCGCTCTGGCATATACAAACGAGTGGCAACCCCGCCCACAACCGCATAGGCAATGGGCGACAAGATTGGGGTCAGATCGAACCAAATCATGTGGGTCGTCCTTCGGCGCAAAAACTGGCGTGAGCTGCCAGCGCCGGGTTTTTGCAGCTTGCGGCTCAGGCGAATAAACAGCTTGCGCCGATGGGTGCGCAGGTCGGGGGTAACAACAGCCACGCCCTAATTCTACCGATCACTTCACCTCAACTGCCAAATGAACTTCCGTGCCGTCACCGCTCAGAATTAATTGATGTGGCCCGTTTTGCATGCCCGCCGCGCTGAAGTTGCCAAACTCGTCAATCGCAACACTGGCCACGGATTGGTTCTCGCGCCACAGATGCGCTTGCCAGCCGGTAGTCTCGGCTCCCATCACCAAACCCAGCACCAATTTGCGGTCGGGTGTGTCGGGGTCATCCTGCGTGTCTATCGAGACTTGCACCTCGCCCGCCGCGTAAATCTGCGGCTCGGTGCCATCGTCATCGCCGCGCAGCGCCAAGTTGGGAGCATTGGGCAGCAGTTGGCCCACCCACACCCGCACGCGCTCGGTTGCGCGGGCCATCAGGCCAGGCGTTTCGATAGGGTCTATGGTTTGTGGGAGTTGCGGAGCCAGCGCCGTCAGATACCCATCCAACAAAACCAGCTCTTGGCTGCAATGCGGGCATTCGGCCACATGCTGGCGCACAAATGCCACGCGCAGTTTATCCAGCAACCCAAGCTGGTAGTCGCCCAGTTCTATGGCTGGTGGGCAATCGGCTCGGTATAGCATCGTGGTTAGCTGGCGCTTAAACGCCTCGTTTGTCTGGTTTGTCGTCATTTCCCTGATCCAATCCTGTCTCGTCTCATGCATCGGTCATCTAAGTGCTAACTCGTCAGCCTCTGGACGACCTATAGAAAGTAAACGGCCTACATTTACCTTTTCGGGTATCTGGTTAACGCAGGTGCGCTTGTTTGCAGTTTGTTAGCGTTATTGCGCCATTCATTCGGCCACGGGCCCACACACCGCACACGTCAATCACTATTCCCTAATCCCTAATTACTCTTCTTAATCCCCCACAAACACCTTCAAATTCCCGTCCCGCGCCAATCGGTCAATCACATTCTCTCGAATGCTGTAAATCTCTTTTACGTCTCTAAATGTTTTGGGGTGATGGGCCAACAACTCGCCCGGCTTCATAGCAAACACAAACAAAGCCCGAATCACTAAACGCTCTTTGTCGTCTTTTAGCCGGGCGTTCACCGCGTCCCAAAAGGCATTCTTATTCGCGCGTTCGCCCGTGTTGTCGGCTACCACCATCACCCGCTCTTCTTTCAGCTCATCCTCGCCAAACTCCACCGTAATCACGTTGTGCGCCCGCACATAATCCGTAATGCTACTGTGCAAACACATCTGCAAATAGCGCAAAATGGATTTGACATCCGGGAAGTTGGCAAACTTCTCCGGCGTAATGCGCTCCCACAACTTGGCGCACGCGCCGTTCACAAAAAAGTCTACGTTCTCGCCCGTCGTCGCAAACTGGCCGTGCCGCGCCGCCCAGCTTTGCATCAGCCGCCCATATTGCTGGATGACCAATTCCCACGCCTGCTGATCGCGCAATTGCATGGCCCGCCGAAAAAGCTCGTAGCAATAACGCAAGGTGAACTCGGCACGCTGCACCCAGCGTTTGGTCTCCTCAGCGCAGCGGTGCGCAATGCTGGCTAAGGTTAGGTCGCTGATATTGGGTGTGTTTGGGTCAATCTCCTCTGACATAATGCGCTAGGGATTGTAAGTCAATCATCCTCTTGCTTTACTGTGGGCCTTATTCGGCAAGTTCTTTGACTCTGTTGTAAAACTATAATCCTTGCTTATCGATCTGGCGATCTAAGTCCATCATCAACTTAATGGGGAAATCATGTTTTTATCTCGGTTTATCGGTTACATCGCTCTGCTAAGTCTCACGCTGGTTAACATAAAGGCTACTCCTTACATCAAAGCCTCAACAAATAAGGCAAGGTATTACCCCTCTATTCAGAAAAGTGACCTATCTGAAGGCAGCATTGTGGGCCAAATCAGCATTGGCCCATATATCTCAACACAATATTTCTATGTAAGTCTATTTACCCTTAACAGTTGTGGCCAAAAGGAATTTGTGAGGTCTACATCAGTGACTCAAACAGGTGAGTTTGAGTTGACTTTTTCATTTACAAACCTTCAATCCGGTATCTATTTTCTAAAACTAGACCCAATCACTTCATCAGGCTATGTGGATGAATATTTTCATCATAAGCAATCATTAGACGAGGCTACGGCTATCACTGTGACAGGGAACACAACGACCTCTATTAGCACTGCTCTACAGTTTGGCGGAGAAATTAGAGGAACTGTCCAAGATGCGCTGACAGGTGACCCTGCCCCCAATACTTATTTCTCTATCTTCGGGAAGAATAACTTCTCAGGATTTTCTCAATATGCTGTTGGAGTCGTTGCATCAGATGGTTCTTACATAGCCACAGGCTTACCCGCTGGCGAATATTTAGTACAGCTATACGACCAAAATACTTACGTCCCTCAGTTTTACAGCAATAGCTACAGTCCGTCGCTGGCTACGTTTGTCAGTGTCACTGCGGGCAGTATTACCTCTGGCATTAACTTTTCGCTTACGCGCGGCGCGCAAATCAGTGGTGTCATTACAGAAGCTGGCACCAATCTACCCGTGCCTTACGCGCAAGTGTATGCACGCGCACCTACTGTAAACGTTCTCTTTCCAATTGGGCGTGCCGATGCAAACGGCGCTTATACAACATGGGCACTGCCACCAGAAAACTACACACTGGAGTTTTTTAGTATCTACCATCTTCCGCAGTTTTATAACGGGCAACCCAATGCCAATTTGGCAAACACTGTGACGCTAACAGCCAGTGGCATCGTCCCAAATATCAATGCTTCGCTACAACGCGGCGGCAACATTACCGGGACGTTGACATTTACTGATGGCACACCGACCTACTCTGTAGATGTCCAGTTGTTAGATGCTGCAACTGGACAAGTCGTAAGCGCTGGATCTAGCTTCGATGGCCGTTACGAATTCTCCAGAACACCCTCCGGGTCTTACAAAGTCCGGTTTGGCACAGCACCCAAAAAGACGAGTGATTGCTACGATATCTGGGGTGGTTACTACAACAATAAATCGGATTTTGCTTCGGCTGATACGATTACTCTTACTGCACCTCAAGTCATCAGCAATATCAACGGCACTTTAGCCTTCACAGCCACCGCTTCTATACCCACACCCACACCAACAGTCACACCCACACACACACCTACAGTCACACCCGCACCTACACCGACAGTTACACCTACGCACACACCAGCATCCATCAGTACTGCCACCCCCAATGTCACCAGCACCACTTCTTCAAATTCAACCTCTACCCCAAGCCCAACAACCACGCTCACTCGCGTAACACCTTCAGCCAAGATACCTCGAGCCTACCTACCATTCGTGGCTCGCTAAACCTGTGCGAGAAGACCGCCGCGAGTTAAACTCACTGTCCGAATGCGCCTCAAACAACTCACCCTCACCGGCTACAAAACGTTTGCCAACAAAACCAAATTTGAATTCGGCGCGGGCATCACCGCCGTTATTGGCCCCAACGGCAGCGGCAAAAGCAACGTGGCCGATGCCATTCGCTGGGCGCTGGGCGAGCAAGCCTTTAGCCTGCTGCGCAGCAAACGCACCGACGACATGATCTTTGCGGGCAGCCCCAAACGCGCCCGCGCCAGCATGGCCGAAGTGC
>JAYTNY010000069.1:0-4981 GCA_043748055.1 Roseobacter sp. | reverse complement strand
GCCTCGGTCGGCGTTGGGGTTCTTGCGCTCCTCGAACCACTTAATAAGCCAGGCTGTGCCCATGAACAAGGCGATGCTGCGCAGCGTGGTTAATTTATCTGGCTCGAACACGCGGCTGGAGTAAATGTTAAAAAACAGCGGGACGACGATGAGGGCGGCCAACCAGCCGGTCTCGATCAACCGATCGCACCACAAGCTGAGTTTGCTGGCGGGGGCATAAGTTCTGTGGTTAGACTCGGCTGCAATAGATGTGCTCTGCATGAATTAGGAACTCCTACTGAACCCCCGACCCCTAAAGGGGAGTCGTAGCGCTTTTCTCATAGTTCCTCGCTTGTGAATGTTTGAGGAAGTTAGAAGGCAACTCAAGGACTCCCCTTTAGGGGTCGGGGGTTATTTGCGTTAAGAAACTTGCGTAAGAATGATTTTATCTCGCTAGGGTTGCAGACCAGCTAAGACTTTGGCCCGAATTGCGGGCATAGCTATTTACTCACCGGCGCTTCGTTGCTGCTATAGCTGCCATTGATGCCATTGATGCCATAAATAAGCACGGCTTGATTGGAACATCCTGGAATGTAGATGAGTTTGGTCAACCCCGGATTACCCAAGTACTCAGTTTTGCTGCAATCCACGTTAACTGGCGCAAGGCTGCTAATTGGGGGAAGTAATGCAGTATTGCTGAAATTTGTGGTGGAGGTGTAAGCGGGATAGAACGCTAGGAATGGGGGTTGATAACTGAGGCGGGTTGGGTCTTCGCAGCGGGCGTGCATGATGCGCTGGTCTGGCCCCGCGCAGGCATTCGGCACAATGCCCAACGCACCGCCAACTGCGATGGCTGCGAACACCATCAGGCCCGCCAGCAGGATGGCAAACATGATTCGAACGATGCCTCTGTCGCTCAGTTTGTCGTAGCCGTTTACAGGTTCAGAAATGCTCATGGTGTCTCCTTAATTCATCGATTCCGCCATCTTAATCAGCGTGCCAGACAAGATGCTGCGCGGGGCTAACAGGCTGTAACGCATCTCGCCGTCTTGCCAGGTCAAGCTCATCCAATCTTTACGGTGAACCAAATCGGCCAGCGCTGCCTCGTGGCCGTTTACGCGCACAGGTTGGGCACGCGTGGTTTGGGTGATGGGTTGGGCGGTGGCCTCGGCTTGCACCGCCAGCACTAAGCTCTCGCCCGAATCGCTTTGCCAAAAGTAATCAGCCCGGCTCTCATTCGTGCTGCTAAACATCTTGTAAACCAACAAGGTGCCGGACATGACAAAGCCATTGGGCGAGAGGGCTGGGATGCGCGTGAGCGTGACCGGCAGCGAGGCGCGGGCTTGTTGCAGGGTCAGCACAATCACGTTGCTTTCGTGCGCGTTTTGCGCGGGGCTGTTGTTGATGGATGTAGCGCGGGCGATGAACTGCGCGAGGCCCACCCGAACCGGTGGCAACAAGGCTGCTACAAACGCCATCAACACCACCGAGATGCCGAAGCTGGGCAGTGCGCCGCGCAACAACCAATCCCAGGGGGATGGCTTGCGGGCGGGTTCATCGGGCAGTTGCACCAGCCGCGCAAATAATGCATCTGCAAATGCTTGCGGTGGCGTTTTTTGCAACGAGGTTAGAAATTCTTCGTTTGGTTCCATCGTTAACTGGGTTCTGGATTCGACGCTTTAGCGGGTTACTGACTCGCTTCGACATAAACTCGAAGCTGAGCGACTAACCGGCTAAAGCCTGGAATCCATTCGCTTGCTATCCCATTCTTTGCTCAACTTTTGTATCACGCGGTGCAGAATTTGCGCCACATTGGCTTCGCTCAGTTTGAGCAGGTTCGCAATCGCTCGGTTCGTTAGGCTTGCGCCGTAGCGCAATGCGATTAGCTCTTGCTCTCGGTCGGGCAACGCGCGTAGCTGCTGGCGTAATTGCTCGGCATCCAGGCCGCGCTGCACCACATCCTCAACCGATTCACTGGCCTCGACGCGCATCGCATCATCTAATGGCGCGTGGTGCTTGTGCTGCCGAAAGTAATCATTGGCCGTGTTGCGGGCAATCGTAAACAACCAGGTGTTAAACGCGGCCAAGTCTCGTTGGTATTGCTTGCGTGCCCGCCAGGCTTTCTCAAACGTCGTCGCGGTCAGGTCTTGGGCAGTTGCGTCGTCCTCAATGCGCAGGCGATACCGAAAGAAATTGAACACGCGCGGCAATTGCTCCTCGTAGATAGCTCGCCAGTCTGCTTCGTCTGCTGCCGCTGAGTCAGTCATCACATCTGTAACTTTATACGTGCAGGCCTAAAAAGTATGACAGCAACACAGCATTCACCTCAGTGCTGTAATGCTGTGTTGCTGTATCATTTCCATCGCCATGAGTTCAAAGATCGATTCTTCAGCCAAATATCTCAAAACCCACGAGTGGGCGCGGCCTGATGGCGATGCCGTTGTGTTCGGCATCAGCGACCATGCCCAGGAAGCCATGAGCGATTTGGTCTACGTGGAGCTGCCCAAAGTCGGCCAAATCCTTAAGGTCGGCGAAGTCTTCGGCGTGGTCGAGTCGGTCAAAGCCGCCTCGGATGTCTATGCGCCTATCGGCGGCGAAGTGATTGAGGTGAACGAGGCTTTGCCCGCTACGCCAGAGACGATTAACCAAGACCCGTACGGGGGTGGCTGGATGGTAAAGATAAAACCCAGCGATGCAGCCGAACTGAATGCACTCATGGATGCGGTGGCGTATGAACAGTTTTTGAAGGAAGAAGAACACTAGAAGTATGAAGGATGAGGGATGAAGTAGGAAGGACTGCGACTTCCTACTTCATCCCTCATCCCTCATACTTCATACTTCATACTTCATACTTCCAATGAACTACATTCCCCACACCGACGCCGAACGCGAGGCCATGCTGAAAACTATTGGCGTGCCGCGCGTCGAGGATTTGTTTGAGGCCGTGCCGGAGAAGTACCGCTTCCCCGAACTGGATTTGCCGCCTGCGCTGACCGAGATGGAAGTGGTCTGGGAACTGCAATCGCTGGCGGATGCCAACGCCGACACCAGCCACCACGCTTGTTTTCTGGGCGCGGGTGCCTACAACCATTACATCCCCAGCGTGGTGGATAGCATTTTGCGGCGCGGCGAATTTTTGACGGCCTACACGCCCTACCAACCCGAAGTGAGCCAGGGCACGTTGCAAGCCATCTTTGAGTTTCAGTCCATGATCGGCAATTTGACCGGCATGGAGATTTGCACGGCCAGCCACTACGACGGCGCAACGGCATTTGCCGAGGCCGCGTTGATGTGCGTCTCGATCACCAAGAAGCCGAAGGTGGTCGTATCGCGTGCGGTGCATCCCATGTATCGGCAGGTGTTGCGCACGTATACGCAATTCAACACGCATTTGCGCATTGTGGAAGTGGACGATGTGCAAGCTGCGATAGACCTTGAGACGGCGGCGGTGTGTGTGGCTAACCCCAATTTCTTTGGGCAGTTTGAGGAGAACTTAGAGGCGTTGGCTACAAAGATTCATGCCTTCGGCGCAATGTTTGTGGCGTGCGTCAACCCCATCAGCCTGGGCCTGTTTACGCCACCCAGCGACTATGGCGCGGACATTGTGGTGGGCGAGGGCCAGCCGTTGGGCATCCCGCTCAGCTTTGGCGGGCCGTACTTGGGCTTCTTTTGCACCAAGCGCGAATTCATGCGCCGCATCCCTGGCCGCATTGTGGGCGAGACGGCTGATAAAGACGGCAAGCGTGGCTATGTGCTGACGCTGAAGACGCGCGAGCAGGATATTCGGCGCGAGAAAGCGACGAGCAACATCTGCACCAATCAGGGCCTGATGGCATTGGCGGCCTGCGTGTATATGACCGCGATGGGCAAGAACGGCTTGCAGAAGGCCGCGAATTTGAGCTATCAGAAGGCGCACTATGCGGCGGAGATCGTTGGAAGGTTGGAAGGTTGGAAGGTTTGGGGCGACAAGCCTTTCTTCAACGAGTTTGTGGTGAAGTGTCCCGCGCCCGTGAGCGAAATTAACCGCGTGTTGATGGATGACTTTGACATCATTGGCGGGTATGATTTGGGGAAGGATTACCCGGAGATGAAAGACCATATGTTGATTGCGTGCACGGAGACGAACACGCGAGAGGAGATTGAAGCCCTTGCCGAAGGGCTGATGGCAGCGGCTGCCGAGAGCGCAGCGACGTGATCTTTTTTCGAGTGAGACGATTTGACCCTGTAAAGGCGGCTCTCACCGAGCCGTCTTTTTTTGTGATTTGTGATTGATGTTGCGCAGCACGCCACGCACGCGAGAAAGCATCCTGAGCGCAGTCGAAGGATGCGTTCTATGTCGAGCTTGGCTAGCGAAGTTCCTCATTGTCCGCATCCTTCGACTGCGCTCAGGATGCTCGGCTTAAGCGTCACGAAACGGACTGCGTGACATCAATCAAAAAGGCATTGCAATGGATAGCAACGAAATACGACAAAAATTTTTGGACTACTTTGCGAAGAACGGCCACCAGATTGTGCCCTCGTCGTCGCTCATCCCGTATGGCGACAAAACTATTTTGTTTACCAACGCGGGCATGAACCAATTTAAGAACACGTTTCTGGGCATAGAGAAGCGCGATTACAACCGCGCCGTGACCAGCCAGAAGGTGATGCGCGTGAGCGGCAAACACAACGATCTGGAGAACGTGGGCCCCAGCCCGCGCCACCACACATTCTTTGAGATGCTCGGCAATTTTTCGTTTGGTGATTATTTCAAAGAGGGCGCGATGCGCTTTGCGTTGGAGTTGCTGACGAAAGAATATGGCCTGGAGATGGAGCGCCTGTGGTTCACCATCTACACCGACGATGACGAGGCCGAGCAGTTGTGGCTGAAGTGCGGTGTGCGACCCGACCGCATTTTGCGCTGTGGCGAGAAAGATAACTTTTGGAGCATGGGCGAGACCGGCCCATGCGGGCCATGCAGCGAGATTCATTACTTCACCGGCGCGGACATGGCCGACAACAC
>JAYTNY010000068.1:0-11048 GCA_043748055.1 Roseobacter sp. | reverse complement strand
GGGGATTGGTGATTACACACATCACCAATCCCCAATCCCTAATCCCCAGTTACCATGACACTCAATAACTTCATCCAAATCTTCCTCTACCTGGCTGTGCTGTTGCTGCTGGCGAAACCGTTGGGCAACTACATGGCGGCGGTGTATGAGGGCAACGTTCGTTTTCTGGGGCCTATCGAGAAAGGGCTATATGCCTTGTTTGGCACGCGCGAGGAAGACGAAATGAACTGGAAGACCTACGCAGTGGCGATGCTGCTGTTCAATTTTCTGGGCTTCCTCGTCGTCTATCTGTTGCAGCGCTTGCAGGGTGGGTTGCCGCTCAACCCACAAGGGCTGAGCGCGGTCACGCCCGATTCGTCGTTCAACACGGCGGTGAGCTTTGCCACCAACACCAACTGGCAAGGTTATGGCGGCGAGACCACCATGAGCTACATGACCCAAATGCTGGCGCTGGGTGTGCAGAACTTTGTCTCGGCGGCATCGGGTATGGCGACATTGGTCGCATTAATTCGCGGCCTCTCGCGCAAGACCACGCAAGGCATCGGCAACTTCTGGGCCGACCTCACCAAGACCACGCTCTACATCTTGCTGCCGCTTTCGATTGTGTATGCGCTGGTGCTGGTCTCGCAAGGCGTGGTGCAAACGTTTAACCCGTATGCCACTGCCCAGCTCACGCAGACCTTCGCAGGCGGCGATGGCAAAGCCGTGACTGAGCAAGTGCTGGCGCTCGGCCCGGCGGCTTCGCAGATCGCCATCAAACAATTAGGCACCAACGGCGGCGGCTTTTTTAACGTGAACAGCGCCCACCCGTTCGAGAACCCCAACGCGCTGACCAACTTTCTGGAGATGCTGGCCATCCTGCTCATCCCCGCTGCGCTGTGCCACACCTTTGGCAAGATGGTGAAGGACACCCGCCAGGGCTGGGCCGTGCTGGCCGCGATGACGATTATTTTCGTGGCGCTGCTCATCCCCGGTGTCATGGCCGAGCAGAGTGGCAACCCAGCTTTTGCAAAACTTGGCGTAGACCAAACCGCCAGTGCAACCCACAGCGGCGGCAACATGGAGGGCAAGGAGGCGCGTTTCGGCATCGCCAATTCCGTGCTGTGGGCGGCGGCAACGACAGCCGCATCAAACGGCTCGGTCAACAGCATGCACGATAGCTACACCCCACTCGGCGGGCTGGTGCCCATGTGGCTTATTCAACTGGGCGAGGTGATTTATGGCGGCGTTGGATCAGGCTTGTATGGCATGTTGGTGTTCGCGATTATTGCCGTGTTCATTGCGGGCCTCATGGTGGGCCGCACGCCGGAATACCTGGGCAAAAAGATCGAAGCCTTCGAGATGAAGATGGCCTCTCTCGTGATTCTTATTCCGCCACTCGTGGTGTTGCTGGGCACGGCCATTGCTGTGATCTCGCCCGAAGGCCAGGCCACAATCTACAACCCCGGCGCACACGGCTTCAGCGAGGTGCTGTATGCCTTTAGCTCGGCGGGCAACAACAACGGCAGCGCCTTTGCAGGCCTCGGTGCCAACAACCCGTTCTACAACTTCTGGCTGGGCATCGCCATGCTGTTCGCTCGCTACTGGCTGGCTATCCCCGTATTAGCGATTGCCGGTTCGTTGGCGCAAAAGAAGCTGGTTCCCGCTGGCGCTGGCACGCTGCCCACGCACACCCCGTTGTTTGTGGTCATGCTTATCGGCGTAGTTATTTTGGTGGGTGCGCTTACGTTTATTCCGGCGCTGGCGTTGGGGCCGGTGGTGGAGCAGCTGCAGATGGTGGGGCGGTAACAACTTAGGTTGGGTCGTTGACCGTCTGAAGTTTGTCGCCAATGTATCCAATGATTATCTGTTTTGATGCAGGAAGTGGATAAAAATGAATGCGGCCTGCACCGGGTGTAAACCGACCGTGATAGCTAAAGATTCGAGGAATGCCATCAGGACATTGGAAGGTTCGTTGTGCGCTATATATCTTCAGAGTAGCTTGGCTTTCAGGTGTTGTCTTACTCGGCATTAGATCGGGGTCAAACTTTCCCAGTGACCAGTCATAATCGTTTAACTCAAATAAGCGTTTGCGCACAGAATGAAATCGCGGATCATTTTTGCCAAGTTGCTGAACTTGCTCGGCAACATTGTCACAAAAAATCAGTGCAGGGAAAAGGTTGTTGCGGTGTTGCCACAGATCATGTCCATCAATAAGTTGTGTTTGCACTTGTTGTCGAAGCCAGTTTCGAGAAAACTCAACATGTGACAAACGACAAGCGTGCTTCACCAATCCAACATTACTGGTCAGCTCGCCAGCCTCATCAATCTCATCATATTGGAGTTGTATTTCGTCACGATTCCACTCATCAGAAGATGCAAAGCTGACTGTCAGTGCGTCAAGCAAGTAGCCAATTCCTAAGCCCTGTGCAAGTGTCTCATTGCAACGAAATTCCATTCCAGACAAACGTTGTTCCGTCGCAGGATTTGCCAAATCCTCAAGGAAAGGGGCTTTTGTCGCAAGTCCCAATATAAATCGAAATTGATCGCGATCAGTTCGTTTATCACTTCGCCACTGCGCAAACGAATAACCTGGAGCAAGCACCATCGAGTGAAATTCGGCATTCGTCCGCAAAACCCTGTTTGCTCCAAACGATATTGCGCGGCGGAGGACATATACAAAATCCGAAATGCGCAGATGAGCAGAGTCAATATCAGGAGCGATAGGGGTAGATGAAAGCTCGTTGAAGACAATGTCCAAGCTCATGATTAGTTTCTGGGAGTTAGTAGCTGTTCAAGACTCTTATCCCATTCGTCAAAAAAACCATCGGGCCAGTTATCAATTCTGCCATTCGCATCAATCTTGGGCGAGACGACGTTGGCCATTACTTTGTCATCTTTTTCTACCCGTCCAAAATAGTGCATGGTGACATCGCTGGGTAACAATTGGCCTGAATGCACGGCAAGCCGAATTCCATTCAGCACATGGTCGCTATGGGTTTCAATGATGACTTGAACACCAAAAGAAGCAGCTAATGCTAAAAGATGCCCCATTCGGGCCTGCCCTTTTGGGTGCAGGTGTGCTTCAGGGTTTTCGATAAGGATAAGAGAGTCTTTCCTTGAAGATAAAATCGCTACCAAGATGGGTAAGGTGTATGTCAGACCAAATCCCACATTTGTAGTCCGATACGGATTACTCACTTGTTTGCCTGTTTCAAATGAGATTTGCAAATTGATCAAGTCCATACTCGGATGTGCGTTGATTTCTAACCTCGTACCTGGGCTAATCTCGCTTAACCAGGCTTCAACTTGGCTGAGCAGTTGTGTTGTTCGTGCGTTTGGATGTGCCAGTTGCAGAATATGGATGTCTTCGTCTCTAAACAGAGACAAAAAATGAGCAGCGAATTCGCCTTTTGAACCGATTCGGCGGTTCTGTTGCACATTAAAGCCAGATGCAGCAAACGCAACACGTGGGCCGATTCTTTCTGCATTCAGATAGTGAAACTGAGTGGAGAACAAACTAGATTTCTGGAGGCCGTCTACATTGGAAGGCTTCCACTGGGTAGGCTGCAAAACATTTTCACTTTCGTTATTAAAAGCCCATTCGCCTATGACGGTGATTAGTTCATTATTCTGAATGATTGACAGCGAAATTCCAATTTTCTCCTCATTAGCGGCTTCATAAAGCAAATCGCCAGCAGTTCCGATATGTGTCAAATCACCATTCAAAAACAGACTAAAAAACTCACCTGAGCTAACATCAAATCTCTCATTCGATTGTCTCAGCAACAACAAAGATTGGATAACTGAGGATTTGCCCATCCCATTTAGCCCGGTGAGAAGGGTTAATTGGCTCAAGTCCAATCTCTGATCTTGAAAGCATTTGAAGTTGTGCAAGTGCAAAGAGCTAATCATCGCAAAACCTCTTGGATAAGCCTCTCGACACGTCCAAAACGTTCACGAACATTGTTGATGCTCCCTGTGCCCAACGATATGGATTTGTCAAATGCACGGTCATTGATCAATTCAATTGATTTTTTTATAAGTTCGTCTTGTCGATCATAAAGCTCATCAACCTGCAATTCAGTTAATTTACTTAGATTAACGGACCATGCTTCAAATAGTGCTTTATTAATCGGCAGCTTCCGATTTTTTTCGAGGCTTTCGCGCTTGCGAAACGCGTATTGTTCAAACAGAACATGGGCGATTCGCATTGCTCGTTCGAACTGAGCTTGCAAGTTTTTAAGCTCGGAGGGCGACATTTTGTCAAGCTGCGCCATCGCGGAATTGAGGAAAGTATCTAAATCACGACTCGCATATTCAGAATATGAGGTAAGAACAAACGCCATAAATCGTAATACGCATTCTCGGTCAGTCATGCGCTGCGAACTGATACTACCGGTTGTAGCTTTTTTGAATGATGGCAAATTAGCGAGTTCTCTTAAAAACTCGCGTGATTGTTGTTTGTTTAAGGCGTGTCTGATTTCTTGCAATGAGAGCGGTAATCCACCTGTATTAATTCGTTTGAAAATAGTGAACTTGACTTCAGGCGGAGTTCCTCGGTCAATTAAGTAAACGATCACTTCGGTTTCCAGGATGCGTCTTTGATAAATGCGAGGTAACTCATCAAATTTTTTACCTTCAAGTTGCTTAAGAAACTCCAGACCCTCCAGAGTCAAGTTTTTTGTTTGAGCAAAACGATCGATTGCGGTTAACCGCTGTAAGCCATCCACTACCAGCCAGCGATCATCATCAAGAGCATCCATGTAAAAGGCAGGTAGTGGAATGCGAATAAGAATAGATTCAATCAATTTGCTCTGTGTCTTGTCGCTCCAAATTCCTGCTTGACGTTGAAAGTCAGGTGCCATATCAAGTTCATTCTCTTTAATCCGATTGAGCAGTGCACCAATTTGCGGATTCCTTGTTGTGACACGGATTTGAGTTGGGTCAAAAGGATCAGTAATGAATTCATTACCATCCTCTTGTTCATCCTCGACCCCAGTGATGGTCTGAAAAATTGATGGTTCTAAATCTTCCTGAATCGTTCCATTCAAAACTTTCATAAAAGTATTTTAGTTCTCTTTACGAAATCTTTACCTTCAATTTGCGCATCTTAACGTTTCTTTGACCTACCTAAGCCTATCCTTAACCTCAAAGGTTTAAGCATGGATACCTCTAAAAACAAACCCCGTCCCCTCTTTGACCCACCCATCGTACGGCGTGCGTTGGGCGATGCTGTAAAGAAGCTGAACCCGCGCAACCAAGTGCGCAACCCGGTCATGTTCGTCGTGTTTATTGGCGCCATCTTGACCACATTGCTGTTCATTCAAGCCCTGGTCAGCCAGGGTGAAGCGCCTGCCTCGTTCATCTTCGCCATCAGCGTGTGGCTGTGGTTTACCCTGCTGTTCGCCAACTTCGCCGAGGCCATGGCCGAAGGGCGCGGCAAAGCCCAGGCCGATACGCTGCGCAAGGTGAAGAAGGACATACCCGCTAAGAAGGTGAATGGGGAATGGGGATTGGTGCTTAGAAACTCGCAACCAATCCCCAATCACCAATCCCTAATCACCACTCCCGCTTCAGAGCTGCGCAAAGGCGATGTCATCCTCGTCGAGGCGGGCGACACCCTCGCCGGGGATGGCGAAGTGATCGAAGGCGTGGCCTCGGTGGACGAGAGCGCCATCACCGGCGAAAGCGCGCCCGTGATTCGGGAGAGCGGCGGCGACCGCAGCGCCGTGACCGGTGGCACGCGCGTGCTAAGCGATTGGCTGATTGTCAAAATTACGGCCAACCCCGGCGAGAGCTTTTTGGATCGCATGATCGGCATGGTGGAAGGAGCCAAGCGCCAGAAAACGCCCAACGAAATTGCGCTGAACATCTTGCTGGCCGCGCTGACGATTATCTTTTTGTTGGCAACCGTCACGCTGCTGCCCTTCAGCATCTACAGCGTAAACGCCGCCGGGCAAGGCACGCCCATAACGGTGACGGTGTTGATTGCGTTGCTGGTGTGCTTGATTCCCACCACGATTGGCGGCCTGCTCAGCGCCATCGGCATCGCGGGCATGGATCGCATGATTCAGGCCAACGTGATTGCCATGAGTGGCCGCGCCGTGGAGGCCGCAGGCGATGTGGATGTGCTGCTGCTCGACAAGACCGGCACCATTACGCTGGGCAACCGGCAGGCCACCGCGTTTGTGCCTGCGCCGGGGGTGACGGAGAGCGAGCTGGCCGATGCCGCGCAACTTTCGTCGCTGGCCGATGAAACGCCGGAGGGCCGCAGCATCGTCGTCCTCGCCAAAGAGAAATACAACATTCGGGGGCGAGATGTTCACAACCTCGGCGCAACGTTCGTCCCCTTCACCGCGCAGACGCGCATGAGCGGCGTGAACCTGGAGAACCGCGAGATTCGCAAAGGCGCTGCCGACTCCATCGAGACTTATGTGAAAGCACAAGGCGGCTTCTTCCCCAAAGAGACACGCGCCGCCGTAGACCAAATCTCTAAGCAGGGTGGCACGCCGTTGGTGGTGGCTGATGGGGGGCGGGCGCTGGGCGTGGTGCAGCTTAAGGACATCGTCAAGGGCGGCATGAAAGAACGCTTTGCCGAGCTGCGGCGCATGGGCATCAAGACCATCATGATCACCGGCGACAACCCGCTGACCGCAGCCGCCATCGCCGCCGAGGCGGGCGTGGATGATTTTCTGGCGCAGGCCACGCCGGAAGCCAAGCTCAAACTGATTCGTGAACACCAGGCCGGTGGCCGCCTGGTGGCCATGACCGGCGACGGCACCAACGACGCGCCCGCCCTGGCCCAGGCCGATGTGGCCGTAGCCATGAACACCGGCACCCAGGCCGCCAAAGAAGCAGGCAACATGGTGGACTTAGACAGCAACCCCACCAAGCTGATCGAGATTGTGGAGATCGGCAAGCAGTTGCTAATGACGCGCGGCTCACTGACCACGTTTAGCATCGCCAACGATGTGGCGAAGTACTTCGCTATTATTCCGGCGGCGTTCGCCACCACGTATCCGGCGTTGAATGCGCTCAACATCATGGGCCTGGCCTCGCCTGCCAGCGCCGTGGTGTCGGCGGTTATTTTTAACGCGCTGGTCATCATCTTTTTAATTCCGTTGGCGCTGCGCGGCGTGCCCTACAAGCCATTACCCGCCGCCACATTGCTGCGCAACAACCTATTGATTTATGGCCTGGGTGGTCTGGTCGTGCCGTTCATCGGCATCAAGATCATTGATTTGGTTTTGGTGGCGTTGAGGTTGGTTTAAGAAGTTATTAGGAGCAAAATGTTGAAACAACTTCGTCCCGCTATCGTCTCGTTGATCGTGTTGACGATCATCACTGGCATCATCTATCCGTTACTCATCACTGGCATTGCACAGGCCGTGTTTCCGGCGCAGGCCAACGGCAGCTTGATTGTGAAAGAGGGCAACGTCATTGGCTCATCGCTGATTGGGCAGCAGTTTGAAGCGCCCAAGTATTTCTGGGGCCGCCTCAGTGCCACCGGGCCAGCCTATAACGCGGCTGCATCGTCGGGCAGCAATTTGGGGCCAACCAACCCGGCGCTGCTGGATGCGGTGAAGGCGCGCATCGCCGCGCTAAAGGCCGCTGACCCAGCGAACACGCTACCCATCCCGGTAGATTTGGTGACCGCCAGCGCCAGTGGCCTGGACCCGCACATCTCGCCTGCTGCGGCGGACTATCAATTGGCCCGCGTGGCAAAGGCGCGTGGCCTAGATGAAGCCGCCGTGCGTGCGTTGGTGGCGCAGGCCACAACCAGTCGCTGGGTAGGCATCATCGGCGAGCCGGTGGTGAATGTGTTGCAGTTGAACTTGGCGTTGGATGGCGCGAGCGCTGCAAAGAATTGACGAGTAGTGCTTCAATCCAAATCGCTGTGTGCGCTTTGCCTCGGAACCCCCGACCCCTAAAGGGGAGTCGTAGATTTACTCAGCGACTCCCCTTTAGGGGTCGGGGGTCAATAGGAAACACAACCTAAGGCATGTGGCTGACACAAAACATTGAAATTTATCGGAGTGACGCTGGAGTGACGCTGGAGTGACGCTATGGAAGCCGATACCAAATACCTGCAAATCGAAAACGTGATTCTGCGCTACGAAGACCCCGAAGTGGGCCGCGAGTGCTGGGAGTATTGCCGTGCACAAGGGGTAACCTGCGAATTTGTGTCCTCGCCCGAAGTAGCCGAGTTTTACGCCAAGCGCGCCCAGCCGGTCAAAATTACGGCGGGGCTGTTCGCCGCTATCATCCACAAAAGCAACGGCATGCACGCGTTGTGAAGCAGTAAGTCCTAAGCTTTAAGCTTGCTACTTACCGCTTATGGCTTACTGCTCACCTCATAATGGGAAACAACCGCCCCAACCACGATCAATTTTTAGCCGCAGCCCAAGCCGATGAGCCTGGGTTGCGCCGTGGCAGGCTGAAGATTTTCTTTGGCGCGTCGGCTGGGGTTGGCAAAACGTACTCCATGTTAGAGGCCGCCCGCATTCGCCAGCGCGAGGGCATAGATGTGGTGGCGGGCTATGCGGAACCGCATGGGCGCAAAGAGACCGAGGCCTTGCTGGATGGCCTCGAACAAATCCCTTTTCGCTGGGTGGAATACAAAGGCGTAAAGCTGCGTGAGTTTGATCTGGATGCAGCATTGGCGCGCAAGCCGCAACTCATTTTGGTGGATGAGCTGGCCCACACCAATGCCGAAGGGACACGCCACGCCAAACGTTGGCAGGACGTGCAAGAATTACTGGATGTGGGCATTGATGTCTACACAACAGTCAACGTGCAGCACTTGGAAAGCCAGAATGATGTGGTGGCCCAGATTACAGGCGAGGTGCAGCGCGAGACCGTGCCCGACAGCGTGTTCGAGCAGGCCGACGACGTTGAATTAATTGATCTGTCCGCCGACGAGTTATTAAAACGATTAGGCGAGGGTCGGATTTACAAACCGCAACAAGCGCAGCTTGCCACCCAGAAATTTTTTCGCAAGGGCAACTTGAACGCGCTGCGCGAGATTGCCCTGCGCCGCACCGCCGAACGGGTGGACGCGCAGATGCAGGCCTATCAACGTGAGCGGGCCATCGAGCAGGTGTGGCCGGCTGCCGAGCGCATCCTGGTGTGCATCAGCCCCAGCACACTTAGCCAGAAACTGGTGCGGGCCGCCAAGCGCATGGCCACCGGGCTGCATGCGGATTGGGTGGTGGCCTACGTCGAAACGCGCGACAGCGCTCGTTTGCCAGAGGCCAAACGCGAGAGCGTTGACCGCACCTTGCGTCTGGCAGAAGAACTGGGCGCAGAAACGGTGACCCTGAACGGCGACAATATTTCTGCCGAAGTGCTGGCCTACGCCCGCGGTCACAACATCAGCAAAATTGTGGTGGGCAAGCCCCAGAAGCCGCGCTGGCGCGAGTTGGTGTTTGGCAGCACGGTAGACAAGCTGGTGCGCGAGAGCGGCGTGATTGATGTGTATGTGATTCATGGCGAACACAACGATACCGAGCCGCGTGGCGCATTGAACTATCTGCGTGCGCCCGAACGCTCACCCGCCAGTGCTTATGCCTGGAGTGCGCTCATCATCGCTGCTTGCACCTTTGCCTGCTGGGTGGCGTTTTCAGCCTCGCACATCTTTGATCTGGCGAACCTCATCATGCTGTATTTGCTGGGTGTGGTGATTGTGGCGATGCAGTTTGGGCGTGGCCCATCGGTCATGGCCTCGTTGCTGAGTGTGGTGCTGTTCGACTTTTTGTTTGTGCCGCCGCAACTGACGTTTGCGGTAGAAGACACGCGCTACATCGCCACATTCGCCGTCATGTTGCTCACCGGTTTGGTGATTAGCAACTTGACCGTGCGCACACGTTTGCAGACAGCCGCTGCCCGCGACCGCGAACGCCGCACCCGCGAGTTATACGACATGAGCCGCGCCCTGGCCAGCACGCGCGGCACCGACACGCTGGCCCACATCAGCATGAAACATATTGCCGATGTGTTCGACGCGCAGGTGGCAATAGCGCTGCCAGATGCGAATGGCAGGCTGGGGGTTGGGGATTGGGGATTGGGGATTAGGGATTCGAGAACGGCCCAATCCCCAATCCCTAATCCCCAATCACTCGCCCTAAACGAGCGCGAACTGAGCGTGGCCCAGTGGGTGTATGAACACAACGAACCGGCGGGGCAAGGCACGCGCACGCTGGCAAGTTCGCAAGCGTTGTATTTGCCCTTGCGCGGGGCACGCGGGGTGGTGGGTGTGTTGGCGGTGCGTTGGCCGGAGCAGCAACCTGTTCAATTTAACAATGCCGAGCGCATGCGGGCCTTAGAGACTTTTGCCAACCAAACGGCGTTGGCGTTGGAGCGGGCCAAGTTGGCCGAAGAAGCAGGCCGCGCCCGCGCCCGCAGCGAGGTGGAGCAAACCCGCAGCAACTTGCTCAGCGCGGTCTCGCACGATCTGCGCACGCCGCTGGCGGCGATTACGGGTGCGGCCAGCAGCCTGCTGGACAACGAGGCCACGTTTGCACCGGACACGCGGCGCGAGCTTACCCAATCTATTTACAGCGAGGCCGAGCGACTGAACCGGCTGGTGGGCAACCTGCTGGAAATGACGCGGCTGCAAAGCGGCACAGTGGCAGCACGCAAAGAATGGCAATCGGTTGAAGAAGTGATTGGCGCAGCACTGGCGCGGTTGGACAAAGCCTTGCAAGGCCGCGAGATAAAGACGCACGTGCCCGCCGATTTGCCGCTGGTGCCGCTGGACGCGGTGATGATGGAGCAGGTGTTGATTAACTTGATTGAGAACGCGCTGAAATACACGCCACCCGGTTCGCCCATCGCGCTAAACGCCTGGCGACTGAACCGCCACGAGTGGGACGGCGTGAATGAGGCAGTGTGCATTGAGGTGGCGGATCGTGGCCCGGGCTTGCAGCCGGGTGATGAACAGCGCGTGTTCGAGAAGTTTTACCGTGCTAATCAGGCCGACAACAGCGGGGCCGCGCCCAATGGCACCGGGCTGGGGCTTGCCATTGCCAAAGCCGTCATCACCACGCACAGTGGCCGCATCTGGG
>JAYTNY010000067.1:0-11886 GCA_043748055.1 Roseobacter sp. | reverse complement strand
GTGGCGGGTGACACGCTGAAGGCGAAGCTAAAAGGGCAAACCGAACGCATAGCTTTGAGTGACGTAGCGCGCATCACTGAAGCCATCGGCAACGCGCTGGATTACGCACACAGCAAGGGCGTGATTCACCGCGACATTAAGCCGACCAACATTTTGTTTCGAGCAGATGGCACGCCGGTTCTCACAGACTTCGGCATCGCCCGCGTGCTGGATACGACGCAACTCACTGCGTCGGCTTCGCTAACCGGCACCCCGGCCTACATGGCCCCCGAACAAGCCAACGGCCAGCCCGTGCCACAAAGCGATTTGTATTCATTGGGCGTGGTGCTGTTCGAGATGCTGGCGGGCCGCACGCCCTTCACCGCCAGCAGCACCACCGAGATGGTGCTGAAGCATGTGCAAGCCGAGCCGCCCTCGCCGCTGAACCTGCGCCCAGATTTGCCCGCCGGGTTTACTCCGCTGATGGCGCGCGCGTTGGCGAAGAAACCCGAAGATCGTTTTGCCACGGGCGCGGCATTGGCAACCGCCCTCCAACAAGTGTTGGGCGGCGCAACGCTGCTGCCAAACACGCCCGCAACACAACCTGTCAACCTACAACCTGCCAACCCAGCGACACCTATCAGCAAAACACCAAAGACACGCACCACAACCATTGCGGAGGTGCTGGGCGCGCTGATTGGGCGCAAGGTGGAGCAGCCTGGGCAAGAGGGATTACTCGGCCAGGTCGTGGCGCTTATGGGCTTGCTGGGTGTGTTGTTGACGGCGCTGCAATTTATTTTGTCTTCCATTAATGCGTTGAGTGACACGATGCGCTTGGTCGCGCGCTACGCCAGCTACTTTGCCATCGGCGCACTCATCATCGGTGCCATCGTGGCTGTGCGTGTGGCGATGGTTTCGGCACGACATCGCCGCAGCGCACTCGCCATGTTGGGCGGGCTGGTTCTGATGGGCGGCGCGTGGGCGGCGTGGCGCGGCTATCAAAACAACATACCCGCCAAAGGGCCTATCGTGCTGGTGGCGGAATTCAAAGGCTGCAACGGCTGCCCCGACCGCATCTTCGACGACGACATTTACAACGAGCTGCTGAAGCAAGCGGATGCGCTCAGCGTCCCCATTGAAGTGCGGCGCGTGCGCGAGAGTGACCACGCCATCATCGAGGACACGCTGGCCGCGCGGCAACTGGGCCAAGAGAGCAAAGCCGAGTTGGTGATCTGGGGCAACTACGATTCGGCCAACGTCTCGCCGCAGTTTGAAGTAATCGGTGCGCCCAAAGCCGCTGCGCCATTGCTGGGCACAGATGACTTGCGCTCGTTCAGCTACAACTTAAGCGCCAGCACCAAGAAGCTGGAGCATGTAGCGTATTTGGCGTTGGGCCTCATGCGTTATTTGCAGGGCGATGATGGCGCTAATGAAGCGGCGAATGAAGCCGCGCTGTCGTTGTTTGATCGGGCCATCAGCAGCCTGCCCACCGAGCAGGGCGATGTAAGCGCCGAGGCTGCTTACTTCTACCGCGCCAACACCCGCTTGCGCGTGGGCAAACCCGTGGGTGATGTGGTGAGCGATTTGGAGCGCGCGCGCGACTTTGACGCGAAGGCTGTTTCGATTCGGCACAACCTCAGCATTGCCTACGTAAATGCCTGCAAACCCAATGGCACCGGCACACTGGATTTGGCGCTGCAAGAGAATGACTATGTAACGGACAGTGGACGCAACGATGCCACGACCTACGAAGTGCGCGGTTGGATTTTGGGCTTGCTACACAAATGGGACGAAGCGGCAGAGGCTTACGAAGTAGCGTTGCAGCGCGGCAGCACCCACCCGGAGACGCAACGCAGCTTGGTTCAAGCCTACAAAATGCTGGGCAAGAACGAAGAGGTGCGGCGTGTGAGCGAACTCCCGCAGTTCAGCACCGCGGTTACAGCAACCAACGCCCTGTCGTCGGCCCTCAACCTGGCCGATGCGCAGTGGTACGCCAATCAATTTGCTGAGGCGGCGGTGTCGTACCAAAAAGCCATCTCCGAGGCCCAGAAATTGGGGCGGCCTAACGATGAATTGGCGCAACTGTTTGTTTATGTTGGGCTGTCGCACAGCAAAGCCAAGAACTGGCAGGCGGCGGTCGGCGCGTTTGAGCAATCGCTCCAAGTTGCGCCCAAATACTTTGGGCTGCGCAGCAAATCATCGGCATCGCCCTACACACTGCTGGGCATGGCCTACCGCCAGTTGGGGCAATACGAACCAGCAACAGACAACCTGAAACGCGCACTCGCCATTCGGCCCTGCGATGGCGACACGCTGTATGCCATGGCGGATGTGCTGGTGCAACAGGGGCGCTACACCGAGGCGCTGAACGTGTTGAGCCAAGCCGAGCTGGCCGACCCCGACAACGGCGCGGCAGATTTTTTACGCGCACAGGTTTTTGAGGGGCTGAACCAACCCAGCTCAATGATTCGTGAAGCCTATCAGTCCGCCATCCGCAAATACGAGGCCTTGTTGCAACGCCAGCCCGGGGATGCCGAAAGCGCGAGCGTTCTGGCGCAACTGCGGCAACTGGCGAGTAGCGAAACCGGACCGGTGCTGAATTTAGTGGAACAAGCAGCGGGCGCGGCGGCGCAGTTGGATTTCACAACAGCCATTTCGGCGGCACGCCAGGCCATTGCGCTTTCGCCAGAGAATGCGCAGGCGCATCTAACATTGGGTTCGGCCCTGCGTTTCAGCGGCAAACCGCAGGATGGCTTGGCCGAACTGCAAACCGCGCAAAAGCTGAACCCGAACGACCCGACTGTGTATTACGAATTGGGCGGGGCCTACAGCCAACTGCAACGCTTTGATGAAGCGATTAACAGCTACCGGCGTGCGCTAGAGTTGCAGCCCGACGATGCCAAGAGCTTGGCGCAATTGGCAAACGTGTTGTGGCGTGCAGGCAAACCCAACGAGGCGGTTGAGCCAGCCCAACGCGCTGCTCAACTCCAACCTACTAACGAGCTGTTTGTGGGCACACTGGGCATGGTGCTGGTGGATTCAAAACGCTTCACCGAAGCCGTGCCCGCGCTCAGCAAAGCCATCGAGATTTCACCCACCTACGCGTTGGCGCTGCAATACCTGGGCGGCGCGTACTATCGACTGAATCAGTTGGATGAATCGGCAGCGACCGCACGCAAGTGGGTGGAGGTGGACCCACAAGATGCTGATGCCCAAATCACCTATGCTTTTGTGTTGGCCGCGCAAGGCAAAGCGGACGAGGCGTTTGCAACGGCACAACGCGCGCTGGCGCTTAAAGCTGATGCGAATAACCCACTGCTGCAATATGCGCTGGGTGTGGGTTACAAAGCGCAAGGCAAAACGGCGGAGGCGAATGCGGCATTTCGGATTGTGATTGAGAGCGCAACGGCGGAGCTAGAGCTAAAAGACAAAGTGCGCGCACTGATGAAGTGAGCAATAAATCCCGCGCCCACAAACCAGGTTTTTTGCAAAAAACCTGGTTTGTGGGCGCGACTCTGCTGTTGCGTGAATTTGTCTTGGCTATGAGTTAGATTGTGACGTTGACCGGCAGCGTGAACGAGATGACCGTGCCTGCGCCCAACACGCTTTGCGCGTGCATTTCGCCGCCGTGCGCCACCACCAGTTGTTTGGCAATCGCCAGGCCCAAGCCACTGCCCGCTGAATCGCGGCCTTTGTAGAAGCGGTCAAAAATATGCGGCAGGGCCTCCGGTGCAATGCCTTTGCCGGTGTCGCGCACGGTGATTTTGAGGTGGCTGGCGTTCACCTCGGCCAACACCTCGACCTTGCCGCCAGCGGGCGTGTAGCGCAACGCATTGCTAACCAGGTTGGAGATAACCTCGCGCACGCGCACCGGGTCAACCTCTAATTGCGGCAATGCCTGCGGCACAGCCGCGCTCAGTTGCACCTGCCCCGCGTCGGCCTTGCCCTGGAACGAGGCCAACACATCTCGAATCAACACGCCCACATCGGTTGGCTCGCGTTGCAGCTTTAGGCTGCCACTCTCGGCCAGGGCCAGCGTGCGCAAGTCATCAATTAAACGAGACATGACATGCGTCTCTTCAAGAATAGGATCGAGGTGCGCGTCGTCGCGCGGGTATAGGCCGTCTATCAGGCCTTCCAGGTTGCCTTGAATAATCGTCAGGGGGGTGCGCAGTTCGTGAGTGACATCGGCCAGCATGGCGCGGCGTTGCTCATCGTTGGTTTGCAGGCGCGTGGTCATGGCGTTGAACGAGCGGGCCAACGAACGCATCTCGCGCGGGCCGCGTTCGCTCACGCGTGCGGCGTAATCACCCGCCTCGACCCGACTGGAAGCCTCGATCAGCTCTGCCACAGGCCGTGTAAACCGCCGCACAATGCGGCTGATGATGAAGCCGACGAAAAGAATGGGAACCAATCCCCAAAACAGCCCAAGCAAACGCGGAAAGCGTTCAACGGAGCGAATTGGAATGGGTGGCCGGTTTTGAAACCACTCTTGCGGGTTAATCCAGCCCAACGCCGTGGCGACGAGCAGAAACGACACAGTGCCGCCCACCACGGCCAAAAACACCACAATCACCAGCGCAATGCCCGCCATCCAGAAGAAACGGCGGCTCATGCCACGCCATTGCTCTGGCGCGTTGTTTGGCGGCCAGGCTTCGCCCTCGGGCCACCAGGGGGGACGGGTGCGAAAAGATTTCATGCTTTTGAGAAAGGTGCCACGCACCTACTCGATTCAGGCTTCGGTAAATTTATAGCCCACGCCATACACCGTAAGAATGTAGCGCGGCTCACGGGGGTCTTGTTCCATTTTGCGGCGGATGTTTTTGATGTGCGCGTCGATGGCGCGCTCGTAGCTCTCGAAGGCCACGCCGCGCACGGCATCTAAGAGCTGTGAGCGGGTAAACAAACGGCCCGGTTGTTGGGCCATCGTCGTCAGCAGTTGGAACTCGGTGTGGGTTAGCTCGATGGGTTTCTCGGCGACGGTGACGCTCATGCGCGGCAGGTCGATGCTGACATCGGCTACGCGCAACACGTCTTTATTGGTTTGGGTCGATTGGGCCTCGGTGCGGCGCAGCACAGCACGCACACGGGCCACCAGCTCTTTGGGGCTAAAGGGCTTGACGATGTAATCATCCGAGCCGAGTTCGAGGCCAATCAACTTGTCAGTTTCTTCGCCGCGCGCGGTGAGCATGATGATGGGCGTGCTGGCTTCTTTGCGAATGGCACGGGTTACATCCAGGCCATCCATCTCCGGCAGGCCTAAATCCAAGACGATGAGATCGGGCCTGTGCGCGCGAAAGGTGGCGAGGGCCTCTTTGCCATCGCTGGCAGTGAGCACGGCAAAGCCGGAATGCTGCAAGTAATCTCGCGCAATTTGCACAATCTTGGGTTCGTCGTCTACGACCAGAATCGTTTTCATGGCTAGGGCTATTAAACACGAAGAAGCGAAGAAACGAAGGACTTAAATCTTCGTTTCTTCGCTTCTTCGTGTTCACTCACTCATCAAGCTAGATGGCCTGTGGGTCTTGCGGTTTGTCTTCGGGCTTGGCTGCTGATTCCGAGGCTGGGCCAGACACATCGCTTTCGGCGGGCTTGGCCGCATCGGGCGCGGGCTGCGCAGCTTGCGGCTCGTGGGCGCGCTTGTGCCATTCCTCGAAGAAGGGTGGCATGCCACGGTGACCCTGCCCGCCTGGCCCGCCCCAACCCCAACGACCTGGGCCGCCCCAGCCGCGCTTGAAGAACAGCATACGCACGGCGAAGAAGATGAGGCCGATCAACAGCAATGTGCCGATGAAGCGGAAGATGCCGCCAATGACACCCAAGAAGCCGCCGCCGAAACCGCGACGCTGGTTAGGCTGGTTAAAGCGCGAGCCATAACCATCCCCATAGCCATCGTTGTTCTGGTCGGAGCCGCGCCCGTAATTCTGGCGTGGGGCCTGCGGGGCCGCAGGCGCTACGGGCAACTGATCGTCTTGCGGGGCGGCGGGCGGCACCGCTTGTGGCACAGCGCGCGGGGCATAGGCAAACGTGTTATTACGTCCACCCATCCCACTCATTCCATTCATCATTCTGCCTGCGCTAAAACTTGCGCCTATTACGCCCATGAATGCACACAGCAGAACAACGCCTGCCAAAACGCCTATGAGAATCTTTCTATTTTTATCCATTTCAAAACTAACTCCTTTATTTGGTTACTTGAATGGTTACGAGTATGAAAAGGAGGTGTGTATAAATTGTGAAGAAGAGATGGAGAGTTATGGGCTATTAGCTATTAAAAGCTCATCTTTGTGGCCGAAGGCTTTGGTGTTGTCTATAAGGCGCAACCAGGTGGGTTTGATTTGCCAGAGGCGGGTTTTCTTTAGGGTAGCCTCTAGATCGGGGAATTGTTGGGCGATGAAGGAGAAACGGGCGGTGTAAGTGGCCCAGGCTTGGGCGCGAGCCTCATCCGTCACCAAAGCACACCACCCCCGGCCCTGCACGCCTTGAATGGCACGCCAGTCTTGCTCGTCCTTTTGCACAGTGAACGCAACATCGGCGCCACCCGCCAGCGCGGCTCCGTGTCGTGTGGTGAGCGATGACAGAAAGTAGCAGGTGCAAGCCTCATCCGCAGCAAACCACAACGCGCATGCGCCAATGTTTTGCGCATCGGCGTAAGCCAAATTCAGCACGTTATGCCTGGATAAAAAGATGGAAATAGTTGAGAGAAGCTCTGAGTTGGATACAGCCACCCATCCATTATCTCGAAAGCGCTCGTTGCGAAGTCATCGGTATGTTGGCCGCGCTATGATTTAACGCTTCGTAATTTGATGGGGTTCAGACTTTGTTCAGGAGCGTGTGAATGAGTGATGTGAAAGATGTGAAAGGGGCAAAAGGACAAAAAAAACAGATGGTGGGTCGGGCGAGCACAACGGCATTGATATGTATCGGTTTGGCGTTGGTGCGTCTGCTGGCTGCCATGCCCGCCCCGGTCACGCGCGCGCAATCGCAGCAACCTGAGTCGCCTATCGAGACAACGGTAGCGGTATTTCTGACGCTTGCAGCGGCCAAACCCACCCTCACGCGCACGTCTACCCCAACACCAATCTCAACACCCACTCGCACCCGCGCCCCAACTGCAACCAAACCCGTGCCGCCCACGGCCACCAAAATTATTCCCACTCCATCTACAGCGCCGACCTTTACGCCCACACCTACACTGACACCTCAGCACACCCCGACACCCAGCGAGACACCGTTGGCGACCAGTACCACGCGCCCTCTGCCCGCTGTGCGCAGTTACTTTCCGCTGATGATGAAGGACTACCCTTGCGAGGTCTCGTTGCCCGATTGCTACGAGGACAACAATGGCTTTGCCAAAGCGTATGGGCCTTTGACCATCGGCCAGGCATACACCGCCACCGAGGAAATTGAGGTTGACCGCTATGACTTTTACACCGTGACGCTGACCAGCGGCACGCGTTATACGTTCACGCTGATTTTCCCGCGCCACGACGTTGATTTGTATGTGCAAGGCAACGGCCCGGCTTACACCATCCTCGCCAAATCTGCCACTGCCCAAGATGGCGGCACCGAGCAGGCTGTGTTCACCCCAACGATCACTGCACAGTATTACATCTTGGTCTACACCTACGAGGCGACCGGATTGGTAAATTACCAATTACAAATCACCAATCCCTAATCAGTCATTACTACCTACTTCTTACTTCATTTCAGCCCCTGCCAGCGCTTCACCAATTCGTTATCAATGCCCATGCGGTCTAGCACGCGGCCCACAATCTGCGTCACCATATCGTCTATGCTTTGCAGGTTGGCGTAAAAGGCGGGCATGGGTGGGAAGACAATGCCGCCCATCTCCGCAAATTGGGTGAGCGTGCGCAGGTGGCCCACATGCAGCGGGGCCTCTCTAAATATGGCAAGGACGGGGCGGCCTTCCTTCAAGTTCACATCGGCGGCGCGGGCGATTAAGTCGTCGGTGATGCCGTGCGCTATCGAAGAAATGGTTTTGACCGAGCATGGCGCAATCACCATCCCCAGCGTTTTGAACGAGCCGCTGGCAATGGTCGCGCCAATGTCTTTGTTCGAGTGGACGACGTTTGCCAGCGCCTCAACTTGCTCCACCTTAAACAGCGTCTCGCTCAAAATGGTTAGCCGCGCGGCGTTGCTGAGCACCAAGTGCGTTTCGATCTCAGAATCTTTGAGAACTTCGAGCAGCCGAATGCCGATGCTGGCACCACTGGCTCCGCTGATACCGACGACGAGGCATTTGGGGAATGACATGAAGGGATTGTAAGGGCCGAGCTTTTGCGGGTAGCCGCAGTCCTGAGCGAAGTCGCAGGACTGCGGCTACCATGTGCCAATTGAATAATCATGACCACCACTAACCCAATCCAATTTCCCGGTTTCCCCAACCAAGACACACCGCTGATCTACGGCGGCGACTACAACCCCGACCAATGGCCCAAAGACATTTGGCTGGAGGATGCCAGGCTGATGCAAGAGGCCGGGGTCAACCTCGTCTCGCTTGCCATTTTTAGCTGGGCCAAGCTAGAGCCGCGCCCCGGCGATTACAACTTCGGCTGGCTGGATGAGGTCATAAATCTGCTTCATCAGCACAACGTGTTCGTCAACCTCGCCACAGCCACGGCCTCACCACCGGCGTGGCTCTCGCGCAAATACCCGGAGAGCTTGCCGGTGGATGCGAACGGCATGCGCTTCAAACATGGCTCGCGCCAGCACTACTGCCCCAACAGCACGGCCTACACGGCGCATGGCACACAGTTGGTAGCAGCATTGGCAGCACGTTACGCCAAACATCCGGCCGTCGTCATGTGGCACATTAACAACGAATATGGCTGCCATGTCAGCGAGTGCTATTGCGAGGTGTGCGAGGCCAAATTCCGCGAGTGGCTGAAGACGCGCTACGCCTCGCTGGACGAGCTAAACGAAGCCTGGGGCACAGCCTTTTGGAGCCAGGCTTACACCGAGTGGAGCGAGATCGGCCTGCCCAACCGCGTGACCACGTTTCGCAACCCCGGCCAAACCCTGGACTACAAGCGCTTTATGAATCACTCGCTGTTGAACTTGTATAAAGCCGAGGTGGCCGCGCTACGAAATGCAGGCGCAACCCAACCTGTCACCACCAACTTGGTGTTTGGCATCAAGGCCTTAGATGGCTTTGAGTGGGCCAAGCATGAGGACATCACCGCTGTCGATTTGTATCCCGACCCCGCCGAGCCTGCATTGGCGTGGCGGCAATCCGCGTTTTGCATGGATTTGACGCGCAGTTACAAAAACGGCAACCCCTTTATTTTGATGGAGCAGACCACGACCCAGGTGAACTGGCGCACGGTGAACCAACTGAAGCCGCCGGGCATGATGCGCGCCTTTAACATGCAGGCATTGGCGCGCGGGGCGGATGGCTTGATGTTCTTCCAGTGGCGGGCCTCGCGCAACGGCGCAGAGAAGTTTCACGCGGGCATGGTGCAGCACTATGGGGCAGAGGGCCGCGTGTTTTCCGAAGTAAAGCAGTTGGGCCAAGAGCTAAAACAACTGCAAGCCATCGTCGGCAGCCGCGTGCCTGCGCAGGTTGCCATCTTAATCAGCCACGAAAACATGTGGGCATTAGAGCTGGACAGCAAACCCGGCGCGATGGATGGCTGGGAAGCGCCGGGTTACTGGCACGCCGCGCTTACGGCGCAAAACATCGCGGTAGATTTGGTTCATCCGGATGGCGACCTCAGCCCATACAAGTTGGTTATCGCGCCCGTGCTATACCAACTCACCCAGCCTCAGGCCGATGCGCTGACGACCTTTGTAAGCAACGGCGGCACATTGGTGACGACGTATTTCACGGGCATTGTGGATGCGCGTGAGCACATTTGGCTGGGCGGCTACCCGGCGCTGTTGCAAGACGTGTTGGGCATCAAAGTTGAGGAATGGCAGCCCATGTTGCCGACACAACACAACGCACTGGACGTAGCAGGCGAGAGCGCACCCGTGCGCTGCGAGCAGTGGGCCGACTTGCTGCACACCACCAGCGCCGAGGCCATCGCCACTTACCGCAGCGAGTTTTACGCCGGTCGGCCCGCCATCACCTACAACACCTACGGCAAAGGCGAGGCCTATTACTTTGGCACGCGGCCCGAACAGCCCTTCTTGGTGCGCTGGCTGTTGGGCTTGTGCGATGGGTTGGGCGTGCGCGCACCGGCTCGTGCAGATGCCAGCGTCGAGGCCAGCCTGCGCAGCAAAGACGGGCAAGACTATCTGTTCCTCATCAACCAAAACGCGGTGGGTGCTGCTGCCGATTTAGGGGCGCGCCGAGGCACGGATATGCTGACAGGCAAGGCAATTGCGGGCAAGGTGGCGCTGGAGGGGTTTGGAGTGCGCGTGATAATCTTGAATGCACCTTAACGGCTTATATTTTTGGGGTTTCGTTTGGAGGAAATATGCAACATAAAGACAGTCACAACGACATTTACGATCTTGGGTTAGCGGCTGATCTGGCGATGTGGTCGCGCACCCCAGTAGCGCGCAGGCGCATTTTGCGGCTGGGCGCAGCCGGGGTTAGTCTCTTGTTGGCAAGCTGCTCACGCACGGGCGGCCCTCCCGGCGGTGGGGGTGCTGCGCCCGCCAGCGCACCTACAAAGGTATCGACCAATGGTGCCTGCGTCGAAATCCCCACCGAGACCAACGGCCCCTACCCTGCCGATGGCTCGAATCAGAATATCAACATCCTCACCAAGTCCGCCATCGTCCGCTCGGATGTACGCACCAGCCTGGGCACCAAGAACGTGGCGGGCGGCATCCCCACCACCGTCGAGTTCACGCTCATCAATATCAACAACAACTGCGCGCCGCTGGCGGGCTATGCCGTGTATATGTGGCACTGCACCCGTGAGGGCCTATATTCCTTGTATAGCAGCGGTGCGACCGAGGAAGATTATTTGCGCGGCGTGCAGGCGACAGATGCGACAGGCAAAGCCACTTTCCAAACCGTCTTCCCGGCTTGCTACACCGGGCGCTGGCCGCACATTCACTTCGAGGTCTACCCCTCGTTGGATAAGGCTACCGGCACGGGCAACAACCTGCACACCTCGCAACTGGCTGTGCCAAAAGATGTGTGCGACACCGTGTTTGCCAGCGCCGAGGGTTACTCTGCCAGCGTCAAAAATCTATCAGAGCTAACGTTGGCGACCGATAACGTGTTTAGCGATACAGGCGCTTCGTCGCAATTGGCGACGGTGACCGGCGATATGACGAGTGGCTACACCTTCAAGCTGACCGCAGGCGTGGCGATCTAAGGCGGGCGATTGGAAATCGCTGCTGAGAGGCTTTCAGCCGAACGTCGGCCGTAGCATGTCCTGAGTTTGTCGAAGGGCCGACGAGGCACTTGCCCGCGTAGGCGGGCATCTAGCCGCAGGCTTCTCAGGCGCGGCTTCCAGTCGCCTGCCTCTTTCGGCGAATACATCCATCGCTAGGATGCATTCTGATTTAGGGGCACACGCCTTGCGAAAGGCCATGGTAGGGGCGCAGCAGTGCTGCGCCCCTACGAAAATCGATTGCGAGACAAAGTTTGCCCCTTTTGCAAAATGCACTCCATCGCTATCTAAATTTGCCCCTCAGCACAATCTGCATACAATCTCGATTGAAGGTTGAACAAACCTTGAAAAATAATCTTATCTGTTAGTTTGGAGGTAATTTCAGCATGGCAAGTGTGACTTACGAACACGTCACCAAGCGTTACGGGGATGTCTACGCCGTCAAAGACCTGAACATTTCGGTCGCCGACCGCGAATTCCTCGTATTCGTTGGCCCGTCTGGCTGCGGCAAGACGACGTCTTTACGAATGCTGGCCGGCCTTGAAGAGATTTCCGATGGAAATATCTACATTGGCGACCGCGTAGTGAA
>JAYTNY010000066.1:0-6795 GCA_043748055.1 Roseobacter sp. | reverse complement strand
GCCCGCTCCTGCGGCTGCATCAATGTGCCAGGTGTAATCGCCATTGGGCAACATGCGCCCCTCGGCAATGCCGTTGAACAAATACTCAAACGTTGGCCCGGGCGCGCGGTCTTCCTCGTTGCGCAAGGTGTAGCGCTGGTCTGCGGCATCGGTTAGGTAAATTGTCACCTTGCTGCGGGTGTTCACGCGGTAGCTGATGCGCGCCAGATCGTCTTTGCCATCTGCGTTGGGGCTGATGACGGCTGGCGCGACAGCTACATTCGACAAAGGCTGGTTTGCGGAAGCGCAACTCGTCAAGAGCGCCATCAGCAGGCAAACATTAATAAGGCTTTGCTTCATCTTCGTTCTGGACTCCAGGTTTTAGCCGGTTAGTAATTTGCGCTCGAACTTAATCTGCAATCGAGTTCGTAACCGGCTAAAGCCTGGAATCCGGTTAAGGCGCTAGGTATTCAACTTTTCACGCGTCCAATCGGCCACGCGCTGCATGGGCTTGTCTTGCAACACCACCGTTAAGTGGGTGGCCTGCGGCACGATGATGATTTCTTTGTCGGGCAACGCTGCTTGGTGCAGTTGGTGGGCGTTGTTTACGGGTATCGCCACATCGCGTGCGCCATGCACAAACAGGGTGGGGCGTGGGCCAATTTTTTGCATCGTGTTCAGCATATCGAAGGCCTCAATCATGTCATACAGGCTTTCGCCATACCATGCGCCGCGAATGCTCTTCCACTCCGTCCACAGGGCGCGCGGCGACATCTTGCGCAGAATCATCACGTTGCGCGGCCACAGTAGGTTTATGGCCTCGCGGGCCATCACGGTTTGGGTCACGCTGTTTAGTTTGATGGGCGACGCAATTATCGTGAGTGCCGCTAACCGTTCATCGTGCGCCATCAGCCAGGCGGCCTGGTTGCCGCCAAAGCTAATGCCCACGATGCCCACGCGCTGCACCCCAGCTTGCGCATGCAGCCAGTCCGATGCGGCCTGCGCCGCATGTTGCGCGGTTGCCACGGTGGAAGGCACGCTCATAAACTCGCCATGCCCTGGTGGGTCTACGGTGAGCACGGCGATGTTGTTTGCCAATAATTTTTGGAACAACAGCCACTTAAACGCAAAGCGGTTGTCGCCTGCGCCACAAATCACCAAAGCGGCCTGGCCGCCCCACTGCGCGGGCTGAAGCCATGTGCCGGGTTGTTGGTGTTTGGGGTCGAACGCCGAGACAGGAATGCAGACCTCGGTTTGGGTGAAAGGTGCTTTGATGCGCGCCAGACTCTTCATGCGGGTGCAATCCTACCGTAACCGAGGGGTAAAATTTGCGCGTAAATTTATTTACACAAACCATCTTAGACTTACCTCACAGGAGAGACCTTTCTTAAATCATGGCCTACAAAAATGTAACAGTGCCTGCGGGCGGCGCAAAAATTAGCATTAGCAACGGCGTGCTGAGTGTGCCCGCGAACCCCATCTTGCCGTTTATTCGCGGCGATGGCACCGGCCCCGATATTTGGGCCGCCAGTGTGCGCGTGTTTGATGCAGCAGTAGAGAAACTCTACGGCGGCAAGCGCAAAATTCATTGGATGGAAGTGTTTGCGGGCGAGGAGAGCTTTCGCAAATTTGGCGATTGGTTGCCCCAGGAGACAGTAGACGCTTTCCAGGAATTTTTGGTGGGCATCAAAGGCCCGCTGACCACGCCAGTGGGCAAGGGCATTCGCTCGCTCAACGTGGCGCTGCGCCAATTACTTGATCTATATGCCTGCGTGCGCCCAGTCAAATATTTCAACGGCGTGCCCTCGCCGGTGAAGCGCCCGGAGAAGGTGGACATGGTGATCTACCGCGAGAACACCGAGGACATTTACGCGGGTATTGATTTTGAGGCGGGCGATGAGAACGCATTGGCGATCATTAATTTTTTGAAGAGCCACATGCCGAAAGATGCAAAAAAAATTCGCTTTGGCATGGAAGCACCGGAGACGGTGGGCATTGGCATCAAACCCGTGAGCAAGCTGGGCACCGAGCGGCTGGTGCGTTCGGCCATAGATTACGCGCTGAAGTTCAACCGCAAGAGCGTGAACATCGTCCACAAGGGCAACATCATGAAGTTCACCGAAGGTGCCTTTCGGGATTGGGCGTATGCGCTGGCCCAGCGCGAATACCGCGACCAAATTGTGACCCAGCGCGAAAGCTGGATTATTGACAACGTGGATCGCAAGGCCGGGATTAGCGTGGAGGACAACGCGAAGGCGATTGACCCCGGCTACGACATGATGGTGGATGCGCAGCAGGCCGAAATCCGCGCCGAGATTGAAACGGCATTGAAGCTGATGCCCACGCACGGTGGCGGCCAGTGGAAGAAGAAGCTGATGGTGAAGGACAGCATCGCCGACATCACCTTGCAGCAAGTGCTAACGCGGCCTGAAGAGTTTGACGTGATTGCGACGTTGAACCTGAACGGCGATTATTTGAGCGATGCGTTGGCGGCGCAGGTGGGCGGCATCGGCATTGCGCCGGGGGCCAACATCAACTACGTCACCGGCCATGCCATCTTCGAGGCCACGCACGGCACCGCGCCCAAGTATGCCAACCTGGACAAAGTGAACCCCGGCTCGGTGATTCTTTCGGGCGAGATGATGTTGCGTTACATGGGCTGGACCGAAGCCGCCGATGCGATCATTAGTGCGCTGGACAAGACCATCGGCCAGAAGACTGTGACCTATGACTTTGCCCGCCTGATGGACGGCGCGAAGGAAGTGAAGTGCAGTGAGTTTGCGACGGCGATTATTTCGAACTTGTAGCTGCGTCAACGGAATTTGAACGGATAAACGGATGAGCGCTCGTCGTTCATCCGTTTATTCGTTTTCCATTCGTTGAGTTGGTCATAGCTCTTCACGCGCACGCATCGCCAACAAACGCGCCAGCCCCAGGTGCGCAATCTCCATCTCGGTTGAGCCGCGCTGCACCAAATCCGCCAACGCCCGCCCGATGCCGATGCAGAACTTGAAGCCGTGCCCGCTGCAAGGCGAGGCCACGACGATGTGTGAGAAACCCGGCACACGGTCAATCACAAAATCCTCATCGGGGGTGTTGGTGTAGAGGCAGCAGATGCTGGCTTGTAGTTCGCCTGCGGCCTCGGGCAAAAATTGTTGGAGGTAGTTGCGCATGCGGGCTTCCACCTCGTGGCTGGGGTTGCGGTTAAGGTCAGTCGCCTCGATGTAATGCGAATCGTGATGAAAGCCGCACTTGATGCCCGCTGGATAGCCTGTTGATTCTATGCTCCCCAGCACCGGAAAGCCGTAGGCAAAATCGCCGCTGTAATCCATGAAGATGGGGAAGGCGTCGGGCGTGAACTGGGCGGGGTTCGTTGGGGCAAAGTAGTGCAGTTGTTCCTTTTCTATTTTGATGGGAATCTGCAAACCCACATCGCGCAACAAGGTGTTGACCCATGCACCCGCTGTGATGATCAACTTGTCGGCACGGTAGGCTGCCTTGCTCGTCATCACCTCAACGCCATCGCTGTGCGGGATGATTTTTTGCGCGGGTTCGTTGTCGTGAATCGCTGCGCCGTGCGCCGCTGCTTGGGTCAACATCGTTTGCACGGCTTTGCCCGCCCGCACAAAACCGGTGTCGGGCGAATACACGGCTTTGGCTTGCGGTGGCACGCGCCATTGCGGGAAGCGCTGCATCAACGCTGGCGCGTCTAATACGTCGTGTTGCGCACCAATGGATTCCAATGCATGGGTGACATCCTCAAGATCGCGCAGACCAACCTCGTCGTAACCCAAATCCAAGCCGCCGATGAGGCGCAGCAGTTCGGTGTTGGTCTCACGCTCAAGTTCATGCCACAGCGGTTTGCATTGCATGGCGAGGCGAGAATAGCCGGGGTCGGTGTAGGAGAAGCGAAAGATGCGCGATTCGCCTGTGCTGCTGCCGTTGCCGTGGCCCAGCTCGAATTGTTCGAGCAGCAACACGCGCTGTCCATCTTTGCTGAGGTGGTAGGCCGCTGCGCTGCCCATCGCGCCTGCGCCGATGATGATTGTGTTGTAGTGAGTTACTTGCATTGGCGCGGAATATAGCGCAGGGTTGATGAAGTCAGCAGTTGTCGCGCAGTCACAAACCAGGTTTCTTTAAGAAACCTGGTTTGTGACTGCGGGCTGCACTTGGTTTGTCAGAAACGCTTTAAGCCATTGTGCGCGGGTTCACGCCAACACAGGCTTGTAGCCCTTAATGGCCCACGCAAACGTGGGCGGTGGCGGAGCGGCGATGCCCGCGCGCTCCTCGGCGGTCTTGGCTTGGCGGCGCAGTAGCTCCAGGTTCAAACTCTCCTCGCCTTTGCGCATGGCCCAATGATGGTTGGCGGAGAACAGCGGCTTCATGATGAACGACAGATGTTTGAGAATGGGCTTCTCGGCCTCAATCTTCCAGTCGTAGTTGATATTGGTGTAAGCCGTGCCACGCTGCGAATCTTGCTCGAACGTCCAGATGCCGCGCCCTACAAAATCGCCTTTGGCAACCAGGCTGAAGCCATACGGGTAGTTCACCTCGGTCACAGTGAATTGCCAGCGCAAGGTGTAGGGTAGCCAGCCTTTGGTATACAGCCCAATCTCGCGGCCCACGCCGTTGGGTTGGCCCTGCGCCAACGTTTGCACCTCCAAATAAACGGAGGGCCACCAGCGCACCAAATCTGGCGCGTGGCCCAACACTTGTGAGACTTCCTCGCAGGTGTTTTGTACTCGCCACTGGGTTATAAAGTGATAGTCGTTTGTAGACATGATTCTCCGTTGTTCCGTTGTTCCGTTGTTCCGTTTATCCGTTAACCATCCGTTGACGCCAACACCTTCAAATTCTCCAACTGCGTCTCCACCGATTTCTCGTTGCGCTTGGTCAGCAAGTTGCCCATAAACGCCAACGGCTTGGGAATATCGTAGTCCAGATTGACCCCAACCCGCGCGCCATCCCCCTGCGCCACAAACGACCACACCCAGTGCGAAGGGATGCCGCCCTGCGTATCGACGATGAGTTTGTGCGGCGGCTCGTAAGATGCTACTCTGCTCTTGCCCGCCAGCTTCATCGCGCCGAACTGGTACTCCCATTCGGTGTCGTAGCCGCCGCTAGCCGAGGGCGCATACGACAGCACCCGAATATCCGGGTTCATCTCGCTCAAATGATCGGGATGTGCAACAAGCTCAAATAGCTGCATCGGCGATGCGCGAATCCACATTTGCCGTTCGATGTGATAGTCCATGCCGTCCTCCCCTCATCGCTTCTCGCAAAGCCGCCAGCGCCACGCGCGGCGCGAACAACGCCGCAGGCGGTTGCATCAAGTGCGTCACCATCGAGAAGCGCCTAAACACTTCCGCATCGTGCGAGGCCGCCTCAAACACCCGATCCACATACGCATGCTGAAAGCGCGTGGCTGTGTCATTAGCTCCAAGCCCCAGGCTGCGCGCATCGTCGCCGGTGGCGAGTAGCCAGGGGGTGTGGTTCGTCTTCGCCAAGCGTTTCTGAAAATCCAACGCGGGGGTGGGGCGTTGCAGCCAGCCATCCAACTGCAACGCACCCAGCGCCGCCACCGACATGCCCTGCCCATACACTGGGTTAAACGCGCACACCGCGTCGCCTAGCAGCACAAAGCCTTCCGGCAGGCGCGTTAGGTTTTCGTAGTGGCGCAGGCGGTTCTCGGTGCGCTGATAGCCGTAAATGGGCGTGATGGGTTCGGCGTGCTGCAACGCCTCAGCGATGCTGGGGTGCAAGTGGTTGCGAATAAACGCCATGAAGCCTGCGTCGTCGGTATCGGGTCGCTCGGCCCCTGCGCCGCCAATTGTCACCATCCACTGGTTGTTTTCGATGGAATAGATGCCGCCGCCGCGCCTGCCTTGCGGTGGCCGTTGGCGCGAGATGATGACCTTCCAATTTCCTTCAAACTTCGCCTCAAATTTTGTCGGTGGCCGAAAGCAACGGCTGGCATAGCCGAGCTGCGAATTGATAACGGTCTCGGTGGGCGCGCCGTAGCCCAACGCCTGCAACCACTCTGGCGCGCGCGAGCTGCGGCCGCTGGCATCCACAATCAAGTCGGCGTTCAGTGTGCGGGTGCTGTGGTCTTGGCGGGATTGAATTTGCGCCCCGGTCACGCGGCTTTTATCCTCGTTGGTCACCAGCCCGGTCAGTTCGCTTTCTTGTAGCACCGTTACGTTGGCAAGCTGCCGCACGCGTTGGCGCACGGTGTGCTCCAGCAAGCTGCGCGAGGCCGCCCGCGAATGCAGGTTTGATTTTGCACGCGGGAACCAGGTGTTGTTGGAGAACAGCGCCATGTCTGCCGACCAGTTGACTTCGGGTGCGCCCGCCGCACCCAACTCGTTTTGCAGGCCAGGGAACAACTGCTCCAAAACAATACGCCCGCGATTGAGCAGCACGTGAATGTGATGCGACTGCGGCGCGCCCTTGCGCGGCTGGGGCGTGGCGGGGAAGTGGTCGCGTTCAACCAAAGTCACTCGCTCAAAATGATGCGCCAGCACCCGCGCTGCGGCCAAGCCCGCCATGCTGCCGCCCACCACAATGGCATGCGCGGCGCGTGTGTGTAAGTTTGTGTTCATGATTTATTCGGCTCCCGTTATAACCTTACACCGCGCTGCACGCCAGACCACTTTAGTAACCAAATGTTGCTCAAAACCGGAACCCCCGACCCCTAGAGCGAATCCCTAACTGGTGTACGAGCCGCGCCCTTCGACTGCGCGCATCGGAATGCGCTCTCCTGAGCGATAGTCGAAGGATCAGGGTGCTCACGTTGTATGCCAATCAGGAATCCGC
>JAYTNY010000065.1:0-20986 GCA_043748055.1 Roseobacter sp. | reverse complement strand
CGCGCGTTGGGTTTGACAGAAGCAACGGTGCGGCGCTATCTGGATGCGCTGACGGGCACATTTATGGTGCGGCAACTTCAGCCCTGGTTCGAGAACCTGGGCAAGCGCCAGATCAAATCCCCCAAAATTTATGTGAGGGATACTGGTCTGTTGCATCAACTGTTGGGTGTTCGTACCGAAGATGATTTGCTGCGGCACCCCAAAGTCGGAGCCTCGTGGGAGGGCTATGTGATTGAGCAAGTGATACAGACTTTGGAACCGAACGAAGTCTATTTTTGGGGCACCCATGCTGGCGCAGAGTTAGATTTGCTGTTGATGCTGCATGGCCGTAGGGTGGGTATCGAAATCAAGCGGGCCGATGCCCCCAAACTCACCGCTTCGATGCGCAGCGCATTAGACGATTTGCATCTGGACGAGTTGATTGTGATTTACCCCGGCGAACGAGAATATGCGCTGGCTGATAACGTGAAGGTTGTGCCGCTAGTCGCTTATCTTCATCCGCGATAACCGCCAATTCATCTCGCCGCGATGGTTAATCTCGTCCTCGTAGACGTGATACCACTGGTAGTAGTTGTTGATGAACAGACCGTTACCCTCTTCTGTCTCGCGCCACAACCAACTGTCATCGTATTGTTTGAGCTGCGCCAGCGTGGCTTCGCGCACAGCGGCCATTTCTTGGATGTAATAGCTGGCGGGGTTGCCACGCACCTGTTGCCGCGCTGGCTCATCCAAATAGCCAGGCACTTGCCACTTGGCCGCTAGCTCAGGCACATCCAAAAAGTTGCGCCCGCGAAAAGTGATCTCGCTATACGCCACATCCAACGAGGCGATGTGCAGGAGCAGTGCGCCAATCGAGTTGTCTTGGTCGTCGAATAAATAATCGAGTTGAGCGATGCTGAGATTTTCGATCAGGCCAATCGTCGTCTCGCGGCAGCGTTGCAGCGTGCTCACCAAAATGCCGATGTGCGGTGTGTAGCCTTCGGCGGGTGTGATCAGCAGTTTGTTGTTGTTGGGTTTGGAGCGCATGGTTTTGAGGAAGTCTACACAACTGTATCCCCGCCACAATGCGCAAAACTGCGGGTTGGCAAAGCCACAAAAACGTGGAAAAGTTAAAAGCAGCCGGTACGCGACGCCGACTGCCTTAACAACACGCAACGTGAGCCGTTGCTATTCTTTTTGACATGATTTCCGTCGCGGTGAATGCGATCTTGCTTTTCAGGCAAACGCTTCAGCCGCATCTTCGCGCGTATGGGTGTCAAGAGCCTTTTGTGTGTGACGGCCCATCAGCTTGACGAAGAAGACATACACTGCGCTGGCCCGGTTGCTGGCCCCCAACTTGCCGCGAACTTTTTCCACATGTTCGCTTACGGTTTTGGGGCTAATCGAAAGCCGGTTGCCGATCTCTTTGTCTGTCAGGCCCTCGGCTACCAGATGAATGACCTCGGCTTCTCGCAGGGTAAGTTTGTGTTGCTCGTGCAATGCATTTGTTTGCATCTTTGCAGCTCCTTGTGTGTTCGTCAAGGTTTGTACTTTGGGCGAACTGATCGCCGTTTCGAAAGCATTAACTGGGGGGAACAGAGATTCATCCTCTCGCACTCAGAATCATCGCTGGCCTCCTCGACGTGCGTTCAGGTTTTTCAACATGAACCCACCCTCGCTGCGCTTGCACAGTTGTTGCTTGGTTGAGGTGAACACAAATTTTTGCAGCTACATAAACTCCTCCAAAACCCAATTTGTTTGGGCCACGAAGTATACGCCCCCAACCTTAATCACTCGCTTGCATCTACACAAAGCCACACGCAAAAACGCGCAATTCCACTAACCTCGGCCCCAACAGCTTCGATTATCAGAATCACGCGTCCCCACCATCTTATGGATTTGCAAAAGGGCGGCAATGCGGTTTTGTCTTATCGCCGTGTAGGACAAACACTGACGATGCTCAGTGTCTTAACGCGCTGCTGTGCAAGTTTTTGGTGCCGGATGCAAACGGACTTTCACCGCTGCCCAATTGCTCGCATTTTTGTGTGTCGCTGTTTATTTGCCGTTGACCGACGTTACTTCACTGGCGCATCCACCGTCACGCTCGCGTCATACACAATGTCATACGTCACCGTCTCATCCGCCGTCACCCCAATCACCTGCACCGGCGCACCGTTGGGGCCAATCCACATCGTGTTTATCTCGCCGGGTGCCGATTTGTCCGTAAACGTAAATCCCTCGGCCTGCACCCCGTTCATCGTTTTGCTGCCCAGCGATTGAATATTTACGATGTCGTTGAGCGCAGCCGGGTCGGTCCAAATCGGCTCATCCACTTTCACGCCGCCCGTGTTGCTCGTCGTCCACACCCCATCTATCAGCGAGTACGACATGCTGCCGATGTTGATGCCTTCGATGACGCTGCCATCACTTTGCTTCTGGGTGTAGCGCGAGCGATCCGGCGGCACCACCCACATCTCCATCGGCTGTGCGTCACCCAGGTTAGACGTAACCGTCATCTTGTAAGGCCCGCTGGTGTTCCACTTGTTGGCGGCTGCACCTATTATTTGGCGGGCTTTAACAGCATCATTGGGCTGCCCCGTGTTGGTTTGGGTGGATGGGGTTGCCGTTGGCAAAGGCGCTGGCGTGGGTGCGACGGGCGCAACCGGCGTGGGTTGCACCACTTCGGCAGTGGCGGTTGGGCTGGATGGGGCAACCGTTGGCGCGACCTCGTTGCTTGTGCCACCGCCGCAGCCCGCCAAGCTCAACCCCAGTAGCAAGTTCATCAATACAAATCGCTTCACTTTTTCCTCTCTCCTCGTTAACATCAGCACAGATCAAATCCTTCCAACAGCTTAGGGCTTACGCGATTTCACTCCTCCCCCGTTCCTACGGGGGAGGTTGGGAGGGGAGGTTCGTTTATCCAAGCCGCTCTTCAAAATGCACGTTTATCTCGGCTGGCAACTCCAAAGTCCCCAACGAGTCTTTCAGTGCAATCGCTAATTGCTTCTTCAGCTTTGGGTTTCGCAACCCGCTCACCAGGCTCTCAATACCCGCCAACGCCGACAAGTCCAAAACCGTCTCGCGTGAGATTGCATTGGTTTCAAGCCATGGTTGAGGGTCTGGCTGGCCGTATTCAATCGGAGGTCGCCACGGCGCTTTTTCTACTGCAATCAGCGGACAATACTCTCTGCCATCTATGGTGAAACACATCCTCATTTTTATTTTCTCCTTAAATTGACTCACTCATTTTTAATTCTGCTTTGCGCAGTACACATAGCCTAAGATGGTGCACCACAAAAAGTGTGCCACAAAACGGCCAAGCTCTGACACGAACGTGTGTAGGGGCGAAGCATTCGGGAATGCAACCCAACAACCTCAATTAGGTTCTCGAATGCTTCGCCCTGGCTGAAAGCCAAGATTTCGGCATAGAAACGCCCAAGCGCGGGCGAAGCATTCGGATATTCGACGGAGTTTGCTACGCGGCGTTCGCCCCTACTGCGCCGAAAAAACAAAACACGCCGCGAACTTTCGCGGCGTGTTGAGAAAAGCGTCTGGCGGGCTGGGGCTAAGGCCCTGTCGCTCCAAACTCCACCGCGCCCCGGTCGCACGGCGCAGGTCGGCTGAAGCCGCGCGCATCAAAGGGCGAACAGTTGCTCCCAGAGTCAATGAGGCCGCTGCCGGGCAGCGGCAGGTGGGTTAGTAACGGGCGTTCGCGCCCAGGTGCCCCCACCCACTGTCCGCCGTTGTCTTGTAGCGGGCCTAGCATGATGAGCGCACGCTGCGCGGCATAGATGGTGCAAGATCTGTCGGTGACCACGCTGTTTTCGCCCACAATATCATTTGGCACAGGGTAGATCCGATCGCAGGCTTTAACGGCTCTTGGCGCATCTATCACCGTGTTTTTCAAGGTAATGTTTGGGACACCGGGGCTCGGGCAAGTGACATCCGTAAAGTTCGCAATGGCCGCAGGCGCTTGACCGTAGTTAGTGATCCTGGTGCTGTAATGCGATATCGTGCTGTTGGCGATTGTTAAAGCGGCGCAACCAGCATAGATATCCTCGGTTCCTGTCTGGGAAAAAGTTACGTTATCCAAAAATCCGGTTCCGCCATTGGCCCGCAGGCCACCTCGATTGTTTACGAACGAGACATTTGTGAGCGTGAATGACTTACCGACATTCAAGGTGTATTGGGAAACATAATCGGAGAAGATAGAGTTTTGGATCGTTGTCGTCACATCACGAAGATCAGTACTTGGGTACCTTTCGGTGTCGTCATAACCATTGCCAAACTTGGGTACCTTTCGGTGTCGTCATAACCATTGCCAACAAACACACTTGTATCAATAACGACATTGCCCCGTGGGACTCCCCATGGTCTTATTTGAGAAAACATTCTTCTATTTCCATTAAATTCACTGTGGGTTATTGTTATATTTCTATCACGCGAAAATATAGTGCCGTTGCCCTGAAACAAGCTGTTGTTTATTATCAAACCATTCGAGATAAAACTCACGCCATTGTTGTTCTGAAAGAGGCTAGATTCGATTTGAAAAATGTCGGCTTCGGAAACGATAGCATAACCAGGGTTGTTCTCAACATGTGAACTCGTAATCTGCACCGATTTGGCGACAATAACGCTCCCCGGATGGCCGCTTTTCCCGTTGTAAAAGAGTTTGCTATTGTCAAGCACTACATTACCCAGACCCCACGGGGCTGCAATCGCCGCGCCTGCGTCGTGTGCGAAAGCGTGGGCGAAATTGCCATTCAGCTCACTTGAGCGCAGAACGACCCAGCCCTCGCCTTCCATGTAAATGGCACCGCCTTTTCCCACCCTGTAATCGCCATTCGTCATCGCTTCGCAGTAGGCAATCACGCTGTTTTCCAGCCCCAACTGGCCCTGGCCTTTAATCAGAATGGCCCCACCATTCCCAGTCTGTTTGGCATTTTGCAACGTAATGTTGCGCAAAATCACGCTGGCATTGGGTTCGATGATGAAGAAGCGCGTGTCCACCCCGCCCGCCCCATCCAGCCGCGCCGTGTTGGCATCCAGGCCATCCAGCACAAATCCGCCCCGAATGGTCTTGGCCCCGTTGGCCGGGAAGTAAATATTCTGGCCCGGGCAGTTCAGGGTAATCACCCCGTTCCACACTTCGTTCACCGCGTCAATCGCGGCGCTCAGGCCAGCGTAATCGCAGCTATAAGTCGTGCCATCCACCGTCAGGTGAAAGTCGTATTGCGCGTGGCTGGCTTTTATGGGCCAACTGGATACAGCCACGGCTGTGCACACGGCCAACCCCACGCCCAGGCGTTTCATCCGGTTTGTTTGCATCTTTATCTCCTCTGTTCTTGCAAAATTGCGATTCCCATGAACCGCCATCAGCATAAACAGCCCCCCGCCCCAAAGTGCGACACAAACCGGCCAAGTTCTGACAAACGAACGAACGCGCGTACAGACCTGTCAGGTCTGAGGCACGCTGCGTCGGAAAAACAAAACACGCCGCAAACTTTCGCGGCGTGTTGAGAAAGGGATTTAGCAGCGTTGGGCTAGGGCGCGGTTGCACCCACCTCTACCGCGCCAATGTCGCATGAGACCGGGTCTCGGCTAAAGCCACGTTCATCAAAAGGCGAGCAGGTGCCCCCGCCATCAATCAAGACGCTTCCCGGCAGCGGCAGGCGAGTGAGCAGCGGACGCTCGCGCCCAGGCGCACCCACGCGCGGGCCACCGTTGTCTTGTAGCGGGCCAAGCATTAGGGGTTTGAGCTTGGGGAAAGGTTTACGAAAACATGTGTTATCGCTGGCCCTTGTGTATTCAGCCTTAATATCGTTTGGAGTCGAAGGGGAGGCGTTGAACCAGCAGGCTTTCACGCCTATCGCAGCATCTATCACCGTGTTTTTCAACAAGATATGCGGGACGGCGCACCGAGATTCTCTATCCCACACAGCAACGGGTTTGTTGCCGAATGACCCCAGGGTAGTGCTGGGATGCGTGATCGTGCTGTTAACGATCTTTAAGTTGAAGCAGGAATTCTTGATATCTTCCTCCACGCTTTGATCAATCGTCACATTTTCCACGTATCCAGTACCTGCGCCGCCCCACGCCCAACCCGAATATGCCCTATATCCCTCCCCAGCAATCAGACCCCGCTGATTATTCATAATCGAAACATTCGTCACCGTGAATGTGTTCTGTAGCCATAATGCCTCTAATGCACCCGAAATAACCGAGTTTTTGATAATAGTTGTTTGTGGAATGGGGGTGTTTATTGACAACGTATGAATACCCCCACCCGCGTCGAATACGCTGGCATCAACAACAAGGTTGGTGTCGACAGCAACGATGGCATCTTTGCTGTAATTATTACTAAACTCGCTGTGGGTCACAGTCAAACTGACTGGCTCCGACGGGGAGTACGAATACCAACCGACAATCCCGAGTTCAGCTATTGCCCGGTTATGTTGAAATACACTATTTTCAATAACCCCATTGGTCAGGCTACCGGGCCCAGATTTTTGTCCATAGATTGCGGCTCCCCAAGGTGCCGAATTGCCATCAAAAGTAGAGGCTGTTACATAGAGCGACCCCCTTGTGAAGATTCCACCTCCATTAGTATCGGTCATATTTTGGTTGATCTGGCTGTTGTCCACCACGATATTGCTGGCAGCGGATTGGCCCTCAATTGCCCCGCCGTAGGAACCGAAGGCTGTATTGCCAAATAGTTCACTTCCGCGCAATGTAAGCCAACCACCCCCCTCCATCGAAATCGCTCCTCCACCTCCAGCAGCTCCCCCTGTGCTGCGGCACCACGCAATCACGCTGCTTTCCAGCGCCAACTGGCCCTGGTCTTTGACCAAAATAGCGCCACCATGCCCGTTGTGTTCGGCATGTTGCATGGTGATGTTGCGAAAAATGACGCTGGCACTGGGTTCGATGATGAAGAACTGCGTGTCCACACCACCGGCCACATCCAGCCTTGCGCTGTTCGCATCCAGGCCATCCAGCACAAACCCACCCCGAATGGTCTTGGCCCCGTTGGCCGGGAAGTAAATATTCTGGCCCGGGCAGTTCAGGGTAATCACCCCGTTCCACACTTCGTTCACCGCATCAATAGCCGCACTCAGGCCCGCATAATCGCAGCTATAGGTCGTGCCATCCACGGTCAGGTGGAAGTCGTATTGCGCGTGGCTGGCTTTTATGGGCCAGCTCGATACAGCCACAGCCGCGCACACGGCCAACCCCACACCCAGTCGTTTCATCCGGTTTGTTTGCATTTTTATCTCCTCTGTTCTGGCTAAATGGCGATTCCCATGAACCGCCATCAGCATAAACAGCCCCCCGCCCCAAAGTGCGACACAAACCGGCCAAGTTCTGACAAACGGACGAACGCGCGTACAGACCTGTCAGGTAGCGCAGTCACGGTCTAGCTCAGCTACGTTCTACCTGCGCTACCTGACAGGTCTTCGTTACGCCGCGCCGGAAAAACAAAACACGCCGCGAAATTTCGCGGCGTGTAAAACGCAGGGATCGAATCCCTGATTGACCTCGCTATCCTCCCTGCGGGCGACTATCCCCGCTGGGGTCAACAATAATCTCGTAAAGCGTGCCCTCAAACGAATCCTTGTTCACGGCAGGGTCTTTGCCGATGTAGAGCAGCGTCGGGCCCGTCCACAGCCGGAAGTAACCCGGGTTCAGCGTGCTAACGGTCGTTCCCCAACTGGGCAAGGGGTTTCGTGGGTCCACGGCCATATCGTAACGCCGCTGAATAACCGGGGCAGAATTTGTTGTGGTTCCTGCCGAGTTGAACTCGGTGTGCCAGTATTGAAGCGGGCCAGCCGAGAAGATGGATCGGCCCGCTGCTGAAGCGGTTCTTCCGTTAAAGCGCGAGCTTAGCGTGGGTTGATGAAGCCTGTGTCCGGTGCTATTAATAACAAAAGGGGCAGAAAGCGAGGTAGGGCTACAGCCACGTATGGCGACATTGTAGTTGCCGCACACTCCCAGGTCTGGCACATAAGTCACCAGAGGGTTCGCAGACGTTGCAAGCGCGCTTGCCGAAATTGACCCAAACGCCGCCATGCTGAAGTGCTTCAGCGGCTGCACCCGATCCAGCCGGGCATACTGTTCCGAACTGGGTAACGGTATCGCTTCGTGGTCAATCCAGCCCATCAAGTCCAGCGGGCAAGTGACATGCGCCCCACCGCGCAATGTGACGGGCCGCCAAAGCCCGGTGCCCGTGCCACCCCACTGCGCGGCATCCAGCGTGGGTTCGCCAATGGTCACCACGCCCTTGCCTTCAAAATTTTCCCCGTCGAAACCCAGTCCTTCAATCTCCTGAGTTACAAAGCGGCAATCCACATTCCGCGAATAAATCACTTGGTAGGGTGAACCAACATTCGCCGGGTCGCGCCCCAAAATCTTTAAGCAGCCAATGGGGCCGATGTAGTAGCCCGCCAGACTGTTGGGATTGGCGTAATTCCCCAGCGATTGAAAATTTACCGACAAGACCCAGTACGTAGCACTAATCGTGGCCGTGCTGCCCATCCAAATGGGCTGCGTAATAGGTTGTAGGCTTTGGCATTGCAGGCTGGTATTGGTTTCTTCCACATAAATGGATTGGGCGGCCGCCCGCCTCGGCACACGCGGCCCCATCAACGTTAAAACGCACAACACCATACCGACGATACAAAAATGAGCCACTCTCTTCATGTTTTCTTCTCCTTTTAAGGCGATGCTCTGACTACTTCAAGTTTTCCACCACAAAGACACGAAGATCACGAAGGGTTCACAAAAAAATCTTCGTGCCTCCTTTGTGTTCTTTGTGTTTCTTTGTGTCCTTTGTGGTTCAAATCAGAAAACCTCAGGTAATCAGGGCGATGCTATATTTGCACCAAAGATAACGCAAACACACACACGCAGTGCGACACAGATGTGCAAGGTTCTGACACAGCCGAGGCCAAACTAACCCGCACCCACCCCCCATGGCCTCTCCACAAAAACCAAAAGCCGCAATCCCCCGCGACAAACCCGCGCCCGACAGTTTCACCCGCGAGGTTGAACGCGCACTGGATGACTTTGCCGACCCCGAGCTACTCGGCACGCACAGCCCGTTGGCCGCGCCCTATTTTCTCGGCCAACTGCTCAACACCTCAGCAGAAGAGGAAGCCACCGCGCGCGGCCAAACCCTGCAACGCTTGCTGCGCACCACCGCCGAAACATTGGAACCCAGCCAACACAGCCTGCTTACGCACACGTACTTTGCCCGCGATGCCAACCGCAACAACGTGGGCATTGCGCTCGCGCTCGGCCTCAACGACCGCACGTTTTATCGCAACCGCGTGGCGGCGGTGGCGGCGCTCGCTCAGGCCATCGCCCAGCGCGTGCTGCCGCCGGTGCAGCTTGAATTGCCCTTCAGCACGGCTTTGGTGGGCCGTGAAGCGCTACTTCACACCTGCGTCGCTGCGTTGCGCCAACACGAATCGGTCATGCTGCTTGGCCCTAGCGGCATCGGCAAGACCACGCTGGGCAGCGCCATTGCGCAGCAGTTCAACGAGGTCTTTTGGTTCACCGTGCGCCCCGGCCTCACCGACAGCCTCAGCAGCTTTGCCTTTGCGCTGGCCTATTTCTTGCGGCTGCACAGCGCACGGCTGACCTGGCAGCAGCTCATCGCCGATGCAGGCCGCATCCAAACCGAACACCTGCTGGGTCTGCTGCGCTTTGATCTGAAGCAATTCAGTGCGCCACCAGGCGCGCCTGATGGCGACGCGCCTTTGCTCTGCGTAGATGAACTTGATCTGCTTGACCCCGACATCGAAGACCACGCCCGCGTGTTGCAATTGCTGGAGGAATTAAAGACACTGGCCCCGTTGCTGTTGATCGGGCAACGCGCAGTGATTCCGGTGCAGCACGATCACACCCTGATTGGACTGAGCCAGGACGAACTGCGCACCTGGCTGCTGCAACAAAGGCTTGCGTTGAACCAGCCAGCCCAAATGCGTTTGCATCAAACCACGCGTGGCAACCCGGCCCTGCTCAAACTCTTCGCCGCGCTTTTTCGGCTGATGGGTGACGCGCAGCAGGCGTTGAACAGCCTGGGCGATGCGCCTTCGATAGATGCCATCTTCAACCGCATCTGGCGACACCTGAGCGAGGCCGAGCAACTGACCCTGATGCGCCTGGCTGTGTTTAACGCGCCCGCGCCCAGCGATATGTTTGCAGAGCAAGCCACCGTGCTGCAACGCCTGCTGCTGCACGATCTGGCTCGCAGCGATGAGCGCGGTGGCATTGGCCTGGCCCCGCACCTGCGCCGAACCGTGACCGACAAAACGCCCGCCCAACTATTGCCCCTGCTGCACTTGCAAGCCGCCGAAACCCGCGAGGCACGCAGCGAATTTACGCTGGCCATGCAGCACTATTGTGCTGGACACAAACCGGCTCACGCCGTGCGCATCTGGTTCACCCACCGTGTGCAAGAGACCAATCGCGGGCAGGGTGCCGCCGCCTTGTCGTTATTGATGAGCATAGACCCTAGCGCGTTGACGAGCGCCCAATCTCGCGACACCTTGCGCATTGCCCGCGCCGAACTCTTCAAGATGATGGGCAAGAGCGAGGAGGCCGAGGAAGAACTGAGCGCCATCAAACGCTCAGCCAGTCGGTCGCTACGCGCCTACACGCTGCAACTGCAAGGCGATGTATTTGAGATACAAAGCCGTTTAGACCAATCTCTGCGCAAATATGAAGAGGCGCTGGACACGCTGTTGGAACTGCCTCAAACGCATGTGGTGCAGCTCTTGGTCAAGATGAGTAGCCTCTACAAAACGCATTTACATGACATGCACAAGGCCCGCGAACGAGCGTTGCTGGCACGGGTGCGGGCCGAGGTGGTGCATGGCAGTGTGGAGGAACGCGATGGCAACTACCGCGAGGCCGAGGCGCGTTATACCTCGGCCTTGCAAATCGCCGATCAGCTTGAAAATGCCTTATATGACAAATCTGTCGCGTATTCATACTTGGGTCAGTTGCAATGGAAGATCGGCAAGCCGGATGCAGCCGTGCAATCGTTGCAAACAGCCATTCAACTCAGCGAGACGCGCGGCGATGTGGTGGGCGCGTTGTTCGACCGCTACACGCTAACCGCTGCGCACATTGTGGCGGGTCGCCACGCCCAAGCGTTGGCCCAGGCGCAAGAGACCTTGCAGATAGCTGAATCGCTCAAACTAAGCTACCTGGTTTCGGGGTTGAGTGCGAACGCTGCCGAGGCTTGCTATGGGCTGGGGCGATTCGATGATGCCGAGTTATTCGCGTTCAAATCGCTCAACCAAGAAGAGGAAATACTGCGCACCTACGCGTTAACGGTGTTGGGCTTGGTGCGCCAAGCGCAAGGCAAAGTACCCGAAGCAGTCAAGTTGCTGCGCGATTCGATTGCCAGCGCCCAAGACGTGGATGACCGCTACGCCGAAGCCGCCGCATGGCGGGCGCTGGGCGATGTGCAGCGCAGCGCGCAACAGGATGCCGAGATGCGCGAGGCGTATGCGCACGCGAGGGCGTTGTATGCGGCGTTGGGGCTGGAGAAGGAGTTAAAAGAATTGGGGGACGTGACAACGGGGTGAGAATCAAGATGAACCTCGGAGGCCGAGGCTTCAGCCGGTTACGAACGTGCGTTACGTCGTATCTCAGTGAATGAGTTACAACCGCCTAAAGGCTCGACCTCCAGCGTGCCCTTCAATGCTCCCCACTCGCCTGCGCCCTAACCAAACTGGCGTAATAACCACCCTGCGCCAACAACGATGCGTGGTTGCCCAGCTCCACAATCTGCCCCTCTTTTAGCACCACAATCTGGTCAGCTTTTCTTATCGTGCTGAGGCGGTGCGCGATCACTATCGCGGTGCGGCCTTTCATGAGGGTCTCGAAGGCATCTTGAATCAACATCTCGGTCTGCGTATCTACGGCGGATGTCGCCTCATCTAAGACCAAGATGCGCGGGTCGGCCAAGATGGCGCGGGCGATGCTGAGCAACTGGCGCTGGCCCACGCTGAACTGTGCGCCGCGCTCTTGGGCCACGGTGTTGTAGCCGTCTTGCAGCTTCTCAATAAACGCGTGGCAGTTCGCCAACTTTGCCGCCGCCATCACCTCATCTAGCGTGGCGCTGGGGCGGCCATAGCGAATGTTGTTGGCAAGCGTGTCGCTGAAGATAAACGGCTCTTGCAGCACCACCCCGATTTGCGCACGCAAGCTCTGCTGCGTCACTGTGCGCACATCGTAGCCATCCACCAAAATACGCCCGCCTGTCACATCGTAGAAGCGGCAGATCAGGCTGGCAATGGTCGTCTTGCCGCTGCCGGTTTGGCCCACCAGCGCCACCAGTTGGCCGGGCTGAATTTTTAACGTCACGTCTTTTAGCACAGGCTGATCGGGCTTGTAGGCAAAGTTCACCTGCTCCAACACGATTTCGCCGTTCACACGTGGCAGCGTTTGGGCGTTGGATGAGTCTGCCACGTGCTGCGCGGTGTCCAACAAGCCAAAGACCTTGCCCGCCGAGGCCAGCGTGGCTTGCGTCACCACATACATATTGGTGAGGGTGCTGATGGGTGCCCACAGCGCGTTGATATACGCGGTAAACGCGACGAGTGTGCCAACGGTAAGCGCCGTGCCGCCCAGGCCGAGTTGGTTGGCGGCCACGAATAGCACAACCGTCAACGCCGTGCTACGCGTCATCTCCACCAGTGGCGAGAACCACGATTGCAGCTTAATCACCTTCATCCACTCGGTTACAACACGCGTATTGGCCTGCTGAAATTGGTCGAGGTTGATCTTCTCGCGCACAAAGGCCTGAATCACCTTCATGCCTGCAATGTTCTCGTTCAAGAAAATATTAAAGCGGGTGATGTTTTCGCGCACGCGCTCCCAGCCGTCGTATAAACGTGGGCGCATATACAGCCCAATCAACACCAGCACCGGCAGCATAAACAACGCGATGATCGTCAGCACCGGGTTGATGAACATCATGAGTGTGATGACGACCAGGCCCGACATGAGATCGTGCGCCAGGTTCGCCATCTGGTTGGTCAGAAAATCGTTCAGCGTGTTGGCATCGCCAATAAAACGGGTCATGGTTTTGCCCACCGGCTCGTTCTCGTGAAACTTGAACGAGAGTTGCGTGACGTGCTCTATGAGCTGCCGCCGCAGGTCAATCAAAATGTCTAAACTGATTCGCGTAATCAACAGCGACCGAATCAACACCCCGCCATAGTTCAGCGCATGGGCCACTACGGCCAGCAGCAGCAGCGGCACAAAGCCATCCGGCTTGTTCACGGCAATGTGGTCGTCAATGAGTATTCGATCAATAAACGGGTAGAACTGGGTGACGGTGATGCCGACCAGATAGATACAAACAGTAAAGATGAACTTGGCGCGGTAAGGCCGCAGGTAAGTGAACAGTCGCTTCAATGTTTCACGGGCGGGTGGGGGCGGCAAGTCGTCGTCGGATTTGCGTTCGATGGGTTTGACAAGTGTGCGCAACATAAATTTTTGATCAGGTTCTGGATTCCAGGCTTTAGCCGGCTACTAACTCAATCAGAACCAAATGAATTGCCGAGTTACTAACCGGCTGAAGCCTCGAATCCAGGTCGTGCGTATGCGTTTGGCACTTGGCTCAAAACATCCTCAAGGCTCTGTTCACCGCTCATGCGCTGCAAGTCCAGTACGTGTTTGTAGTAACCGTTGGCGTGTAGCAATTGGTCGTGCGTGCCTTCCTCAGCCACTGCGCCATCACGCAGCACAACAATGCGGTCGGCGTGCTCCACCGTGCTCATGCGGTGGGCGATGACGATGCTGGTGCGGCCCCGCATCACCTCGCGCACTGCCGCTTGCAGCAGCTTCTCGGTGTGCGCGTCCACGGCGCTCATGCTGTCGTCCAAAATTAAGATGCGCGGATTAAGTAAGAATGCGCGGGCAATGGCGACGCGCTGACGCTGCCCGCCCGAAAGCCCAATGCCGCGCTCGCCGATCTTGGTTTTGTAGCCCTCCGGCAATTTGTCGATGAAGTCGTGGGCCTGCGCCAGCTTGGCGGCTTGCTCAATCTCGTCTTGCGTGGCATCCGGTTTGCCGAAGGCGATATTCTCGGCAATGCTGGCGCTGAACAGCAGCGAATCTTGGGCCACATAGCCAATCTGGTGGCGCAACTCGTCCAGCGGGTAATCACGTACATCTTTGCCATCGACTAATACATGGCCGCTGTTGGCTTCGTAGAAGCGGCCCATCAGGTTGATCAGCGTGGTTTTGCCCGCGCCGGTGCTGCCCACAATGGCCAGCGATGTGCCCGCTGGCACGCGCAAGTTGACGTGCTTCAGGCTTTTGGCGTTGGTTCTTGGATACCCAAAGCTCACGTCTTTGAATTCCACCTCGCCCTTGAGGGTGATGTGCGTCGCACGTGGCACCGAAACTTGTGCAGGAGATTTAATGGTGATTGGCTCGTCCAACAACTCGAAGATGCGGACGGATGCGGTGGCCGTTTGGCTGAACGAATTCAACTGCGTGCCCAGCGCGTTCACCGCGCCCAGCAGCAACATGCTTAGGCTGATGGCGGCTACCAGCGTGCCCAGCGTCATGCCACCCTTCATCACCAGGTAGCCACCGACGGCAATGAGCAGCAACTGCATAAAGCGGCCAATGCTGCCGATGATGGGCCAGCGAATGTTCCACGCATCTTGGATGCCCTGGTTGCCGTGGCGTACTGCTTGAGCCGCACCCACAAATTTGCCTTGCTCTTGCGCTTCTTGGGCGAAGGCTTTGACCACTTTGATGCCGCTGAGGCAATCTTGCAGCACGGCGCTGAGCTTGGCGAAGCGGTCGTGTTGCTTGGCCCAGGGTTCGCGCAAATGGCGATGGGTGAGAAACAAGCCCACGCCCGACCCAATCAGCGGCAGCACCACGAGCGCGGCCAGCCGCCAATCTTGGCTCAGCAACACGATCATCGAGAGCACAATTGTCGTGAGGTGGTTTACGGACTCGACCAGCACTTGCGAGAGAAACAGGCGCGTGCTTTCTACGTCGCTGCTGACGCGGGACATGAGGCGACCGGTTTGGTTTTGATCGTAGAAACTGAATTGCAGCGCCAGCAGTTTGCGATAGAGGGCGTAACGCACATCGGTCATCACATATTGGCCGAGCAGGTTTTGCCCATACGAATAAAAAAATGTGGCTGTGGCGCGGGCAATCGCGACCCCCATCAACAAACCCAGAAAGGGCAACAAGAGGTTGAATTGTTTTTGGCCGATGACCTGATCGACGATGGCTTTGGTGACGAGGGGAGCCACGGTGAGCATGGCCGAGAGAAATACGTTTGCGATGACGAGCCAGATGACTAATTTTTTGTGCGGCTGCAAAAAGCCGAGGAGGCGGCGCATAACGTTACTCTACACCGGATGAGGCTTGCAAACATGCATCCAAGCGGATTTGATGAATCCACATGAATGACGCAAGCGCACTTGCGCTTTTCTATGCCGATGGCTGAGGCGAAGCATTCGAGAACACGACGGATTTTATGGCTCCTGCAAAGTCGACAGAATTTGCCCGGCGACTTCAGTCGCCAGGCAGGACTTTGCAGGAGCCATACGACGGATTTAGGCCTATTGCATTCCCGAATGCTTCGCCCCTACAATTGCTGTGCGAGCAAGTTTAGAACCCCGCGAGGGTTGTCGTTCAAACAAACTTTGAAATTTGAAAGAGTAGAAGAGAAAGGGAGTCCAACATGAAGTGGCAAGACTTAAGAAAAAGTGACAACGTGGAAGATGTGCGTGGTGGCAGTGGCGATGGTCGTCGTCGCACCAGCCCGGGTGCAATTGGGGGTGGCATTGGTTTGGGGGCGCTGCTTCTGGCCGTCATCGGCGGCCTGATATTTGGCGTAGACCCTTCAACGATCTTGAGCGGGATGCAGGGCGGCAGCGCGGCTGCACCGGGCGGACAAGTTGAAGAAGCGCCGATTAACGATGAAGACGCGGCCTTTGTGAAGTCTATTTTGGGAGACACCGAGGACACCTGGAACGCCGTCTTCCAGAAGCAAATGGGTTCAAAATATCCTGCGCCCAAGTTGGTGTTGTTCTCTGGCCAGGTGCGCTCGGCGTGCGGCTTTGCCCAATCGGCCATGGGGCCGTTCTACTGCCCTGCCGACCAAAAAGTGTACTTGGACATGAGCTTCTTCTCGCAGATCAAAGCGGCGTCTGGGCCGAATGCCGACTTTGCCCGCGCTTATGCCATTGCGCACGAGGTCGGTCATCACATTCAAAACGTGATTGGGGTGATGGACAAAGTGAACGCGCAGAAGCAACAGTCTGATGAGGCGACGGGCAATGCGCTTTCGGTGCGAGTTGAACTGCAAGCTGATTGCTTTGCAGGCGTGTGGGGCAACCACACGGCGCAAAAAGGCATTCTGGACAAACAAGACCTGGTGGCTGCGATGAACACGGCTGCGCAGATCGGCGATGACTATTTGCAGAAGCGCGCCCAGGGCCACGTCGTACCCGAATCGTGGACGCATGGCTCATCCGAGCAACGCGTGAAGTGGTTCACCGTTGGTTTAAAAACCGGCGACGTGAATCAGTGCAATACGTTTATTGCCGACCCGTAGATCGGCCCTACGCTGATTGAACACGAAGGAGCGAAGAACCGAAGATTTTTATTCTTCGGTTCTTCGCTCCTTCGTGTTTTCCTGTCTATGCAAGTTCAACCTTCGGGAGGGTGAGTGTTGTCTAAGCCGGGATAAACCCCTGCGCTGTTCCCACTTCCTTAAACGCTTTCAGAATCGCGGCTACGTGTTCATCGGTATGGGTGGCCATGTAGCTGGTGCGCAGCAGGCCTTTGTTGGGGGGCACGGCGGGCGGCACCACCGGGTTTACGTAGATGCCGTGCTCGTAAAACGCTTTCCAAGCGTGAATCGTCGCCATCTGCTCGCCAATCATCACCGGCACAATGGGGGTTACGCTGCCGCCAGTGTCGTAGCCCATCTCGCGCAGGCCGGTACGCACTTTGGCGCTTTGCACATGCACGCGGTCGGGCCAGGTCGGGTCGCCTTCAATCACATCCAGGCAGGCCAGCACGGCGGCCACGTTGGCGGGCGGCATAGACGCGCTGAAGATGAACGAGCGCGCGTGATGCTGGATGAAGTCAATCACCTCGGCTTTGCCCGCAATGACGCCGCCCAGTGAGGCAAAGCTCTTGCTGAACGTGCCCATAATCACGTCCACGCCATCCACACAGTTAAAGTGAACATGCGTGCCGCGCCCGCCTGCGCCCATCACACCGATGCCGTGCGCATCGTCTACAAACAGGCGCGCGCCGTATTGCTTGCACAGCGTAATAATTTCGGGCAGCGGCGCTAAGTCGCCGCCCATCGAATACACACCGTCGATCAGCACCATCTTGGCTTTGTCGCCGCTGTCTTTGAGCTGGCGCTCCAAATCTTCTAAATCGTTGTGCCGGAAACGCTTCATTTGCGCGCCGGACATTTGCACGCCATCCACAATGCAAGCGTGCGCCTCTTTGTCAAAAATCGCCACGTCATCTTTACCCATCAACGAGGTAATGGCGCCCAGGTTGCTTTGGTAGCCGGTGCCAAAAATAATGGCGGCCTCCATGCCCAGAAACTTGGCTAAGCGGCGCTCTAATTCTTTGTGCAACTCCAGCGTGCCGTTTAAGAAGCGGCTGCCGGTGCAACTGGTGCCGTATTGGTTAATCGCATCAATGGCGGCTTGGCGTACTTTGGGGTGCGTCGTCAGCCCCAAATAATTGTTGCTGCCAATCATGATCAGGCGACGGCCATCAATGACGACCTCGTTGCCTTCGGTCTCGGAGAGCGGTTTGAAATACGGGTAGATGCCTTGCGCGCGGCCCATCTTGGCCAGACGCAGGGTGGGGTCTTTCGCAATCTTGTCAAATAAATCGGGCATGGTGTAAATCCTGTTTGTTTAATAAACACAATGGCTATTGTTAGACACTGTGTATAGTATTGTCGTTCGCGCAAACGTCAACCAGTTTTTTGATGAAAGTGTCCACTATTGGACAGGAGCGCCTCATGGGTCGCAAACAAATAGACACACAACCTATTGATCGGCGGATGGTTCGCACGCGGCTCAGCCTGGAAGATGCATTAATGACGCTGGTATTGCAGAAGAATTATGAATCCATCTCGGTGCAAGATATTGTGGGCCGGGCCAACGTGGGTCGCGCCACATTTTATTTACACTACCGCGACAAAGACGATCTGCTGCTGAAAAGCTTGAAAACGATGTTCGATGAGCTGGTGGAGCACATTGGCCCGGTGCCTAAACGAGCCACGCCCGATGATGCCGCGCCGGTGAAATTACTCATCGAACACGTCGCCCAAAATCGGGATCGCTATCGCTTTCTGGTCAGCAGCGCGGGCAACTCCAGCATGATGCGCCGCGTGCGCAACTACGTAGCCGCCCACTTTGAGCGGCGGCTGAAGATGATTGCCGTGAAGCCCGCGCTGCTGCCGCTGAACATCGCCTCGGCTTATCTAGCGGGCGCGCTCATCAGTTTGCTTATTTGGTGGCTGGAGCAAGAGAAGCCGCACTCGCCAGCAGAAATCGAAGGCATCTTTCGGCGCATGGCGTTGGTGGGCGCCATTGACGCGCTGGGCTTGGATACGACCTCGGAGCGAGCGCCGCTTTAGCACCCCAACAAGTTATTGCCATACTTCGTGTTCTGCTTCTGCCAGTAGTTGCGCAATATTTTGCCATTTAAGCCAGCCGAGCCTTTCTCGTAGCTCTCCGCAATCACGCCAATCTTAAAGTCATCCTCGGCCACGCTGCGGTTTAGCCAACTTGGATACATAAAGGGCGCTTTGCTTGTGGGGTAAAAACTTACATGCTCCACATCGTAAATGCCATAGACCAAATTGCTGCCGCCCAGCAATTTGGCTGGGTCTTTGCTGTCTTCTTCAATATTTGTAATCAGCATGATGGCGTCGCTCTTGAGGCCACGCACCACATCCACCATCGCTTGTGTCGCGCCTCGGTTACGGGCGTGCGGGATGGGTTGATCGAATGGCTCGAACCACAGCCCCGGCACAAAGCCAATCGGATACGACAGCATCAGCCGCAAAAACTCCTCGGCCTCGTCGGCTTGGGTGTTTAGCGTTTTTTGGGGGTTGTTGCGGTAGCGCACCACAATCACCATGCCCAGCTTATTCGCCTGCTCTATCACTGGGGCCAATTTCTCCGGCACAAATGTCGGCAGCAATTCGCTTTCATCTACCGGTAGGCGCACCATTTTTGCACCTGCGTCGGCCAGGTCTTGCAGGCGCTGAGCGGGTTTCTCTGGGCTGGCCTCCATCTCGGCAATGGTGGGCACGTTGGCCCCATGCAGCACAAACACGTTGCCGCGCGCATCTTGAATCTGGTTGCCGACGACCTTGAGTTTGCAAAAATTCGCGACTTGGGTTGGGCCTTGTCGGGTCTGGGCTGTGGGGATGGGTGTTGCAGGGAGGCTTGAACACGCGCTGGCGATCAGCGCAATAAACAGTAGGTGAGCTTTGCTACGCATGCCTGTAATAGTAGCCGTAAGCCTGCCAGCCCTTTTCACATTTGTGGCATCAAGGCACTACTTTGAACGCCGCACCCTGCCTCACGCCTGAGATCTGCTCTTGGGGCAGCAGCGCTGTGCCAAAAACCTGGTAGCGCCCCACGGGTGGCAAGTCAAACTCGACGGCGGTGGAATACATCAGGGTGTCTGCGCACAATTGGCCGTCGGCAGTGCCCAACATATGCGTCTGACCTGTGTCCTGCTCACGTGCCAGCGCTTGGACGATAAAGGCCGACTTGGTGGCGGTTACCGCCTTCACATCGTCACCCGTCAGATCGAACGTGATGTGCGCGCACAACCGCTGGCCGAAGAAAACCTTGCCATTGTGTGGCTGCGCTTTAGCTTCGTCGAGTCCTACATCCGTTACAGTGATCGCCAGGGGCATGCGCTCTGGCAACGCCAAAACCGCTGCATCGTGCGCCTTGCCTGAAATTACCAGGGGAGTGGGTATGTGAGCCGTTGGTAGCTTGAGGTCGGCATGTTCGGCGAAGAATTTGACGAGCGATTGTTCGTCCCAACCCGCCCAGGTCTTTTTGTCTTCGCTCTCCACGTGCTTCACTTCGGTGTAGCGCACCTCGTTGCTTTCGTTGAGCAAGAGGCGCACGGTGTAGACGGCGTAGTGCTGACGATAGACAAGCTCGGCCTCTTCTACTGGCGCATCTGGCGCATCTGGTGCATCGGCATTGGGCAGGCCCGCCAACTCGCGCGCTTTGCCAATCCAATCCTGCTGGTTAATCCTGCTGGCCGAAACGCCTGACCCAGCGAGTAGTTGCGAAAGACTGGCGGGCGATATCGAAGCAAGTTGAGCATAGGTGCGCACGCCTGCGTTGTGCAGGCGGCGCTCAAGTGCTGGACTCATCAAAGAAATGAGCTTGAAGTCGTCTGCTGCGGCGAGCGGCAAAGAAGAATGTGATGAAGACTGTGACGAAGGCCTGGATGACGACTGAGCGGTCGGGGCTTGTTTCTTAGCCATTTTTTCTCTCTCCTGTGGCTGCGTCTGATGAAATTTAAGAAATGAATTCGGTTACTCGCCTGCTTCGCGGACTCGCAGGTTTACCAAAGTAATTTCTCAATCTTCATCAAACGCAGCTTACTCTTCTGGCGTGTAATCGCCTGGAATCACGCGAACTGGGATACCGTCTATATCAGAAGGCACTTTGACCTGGGGGTTGACAGCGGGATGCACGTGTACCCGCAGCACCGATGTATCGCTCGTGCCTATGTTGTCTTTGCCAATGTCGATCATCTGAACAGCCGGGTCATCTTGGACAAGCTGAGCCAACTTGTCGCGGGCACGTCGGGCCAGGGCCCACCACTTCTTATCTGGAACGGCCATAATTCTGACCTCCTTACGCTTGTAGCTTTTCAGGTATTTCGACGTCGAGCGCTGTAAGAACCTCTTGAATGTCCAGCGCCA
>JAYTNY010000064.1:0-3028 GCA_043748055.1 Roseobacter sp. | reverse complement strand
CGCTCGGCGCTGCGCCGAGCGCTCAGGATGCTCTTGGTTTGATGATGTTATCAACACCACACATCATCTCAATACCCCAACTGGCAAGGCGCATGTATATTTTGGGCAGATGCACGCAAAACACAAAGCCGTAGAACTTAAGATTGAAACCAAGCTGTTGTTTCACACCACCGCCGCCACGCCCATCGGGCGGCTCACGCTCTCGGGCTACATTCATCACAGCCAGGGCGTGCAGAGCCAGCGCGTGTATGGCAACTATGCGTTGGTGTATGTGTTGCAGGGCGGCGGGCAATACTGGGATGCCCTCAATGGCAAACGCAGCGTGCAGGCGGGCGATGCCATTCTGGTCTTCCCCGACATCGCCCACACTTATGGCCCAACAGCCAACGAAAACTGGGACGAATTCTTCTGCGTGTTCGATGGCCCAGCCTTCGATCTGCTGCGCGCTCAGGGCCTACTCAACCCCAGCCAACCCGTGCTGCGTGCCAATCCCATTGCGCATTGGCTACCAAAGTTAGAAGCCGTCGTCTCGCAGCCGCCCGCGTGGCTGGCTGCCGAGCGGTTGGCCCAAGTGGGTGCGTTCTGGCACGTCTTGGTCGATCTGCTGAGTTGCAATCCATTGCCTGCCGCAGCCCCATCCACCCAAACACCCGATTGGCTGATGCAAGCCTGCGCCTTGCTAGAAACCAACTTGCACGAAGAATCTGACCTTGAACACATTGCAAAACGCGTGGGCCTGCCCTACGAAACCTTTCGCAAGCAATTCCAAAAGCACGCGGGCCAATCACCCGCAAAATACCGCGCGGGCAAAAAGATTGAGGCCGCGTGCAGTATGTTGCAGCAAAGCGATTTGACCTTGCACGCCATCGCGGCCCAGCTTGGCTTCACGGACGAGTTTCATCTCTCGCGCCGCTTCAAGCAGATGAAAGGCGTGGCGCCCAGCGCCTACCGCCAAGCCCAGCGCACTGCGGGCAAACCCGCCACCTACGCCGCCGCTTACCCTGTAGATTGCGCCCAGCTTGCCTCATGAGCAAATTGCTGCTGGTCTTTCTGGGCGGTGGGTTGGGCGCGTGCGCGCGTTGGCTGCTGGCAACGGCTTTCAACACCGCCGGTCTATCGCCACAAGGTTTTCCGTGGGGCACGTTGGGGGTTAACCTGCTGGGCTGTTTGTTGATTGGGCTTCTGGCGGGGTTATTTGAGCGCGTGAATGCCAGTGCCGAGTTAAGTTTGTTTTTCATCACGGGCGTGCTCGGCGGCTTCACCACCTTCTCCAGCTTTGGGCTGGAGACGTTTCGCCTGCTGCGTGGCAACCAGCTTGCGTTAGCGTTGGCCTATGTGTCCGCCTCAAATATTCTGGGCATCAGTTTGGTGGCAGCAGGCTATGCATTGGCGCGAGTCGCGTGAAACTCTCGAAGGTTCTGCAACCTTCGGGAGTTTCACACGCCATCGACGACAATACAAAACCCATGCTCGATTCGTTCTTGCGCACCGCCTTCGACCAGACCGTGAACGGCTTGGCTATCGGCAACATCTACGCCCTCACTGCTGTCGGCCTCGCGCTTATTTTTGGTGTGGGCAACCTGATTAATTTTGCGCACGGCTCGGTGTACATGATTGGGGCTTACGTAGGTTGGGTCGCCGTGACCCAACTGCATGTGCCGCTGGCGCTGGCCTTCATCGCCGTTGCCGCTGTGTGCGGCCTGCTGGGCCTGCTGATTGAGCGGTTTGGGCTGCGCGGCTTACAAGCAAGTAACGGCAACCGCAATGGCGGCTGCGATGGCGGACGCATCGCGCCGCTGCTGGCCACCATCGGCATCAGCTTCACGCTCGATCAACTCACCCAAATTATTTTCTCGCCTAACCCCCAGTCTTTCCCCTCGCCGCTGCCCGAGGGCCGCATTTACTTGGGCGGGGTCAGCCTGGGCTGGCTGGATGTGTTGATCGCGGGCGTAGGCCTTACTGTGGCCGCGTTGCTGTTTGCGTTTCTGCGCTTCAGCAAAGCCGGTTGGGCGCTGCGGGCCACATCCCAAGACCGCGAAGCCGCCGCCCAAATGGGCGTAGACGTAAACGCAGTGAACGCGACGACCTACGCCATTGCAGGCGCGCTCGGCGGCATTGCGGGCGTGTTGGTGGGCTTGTATTTCAACACGGTGTATCCGGCCATGGCTTTTCAGGCGGGCCTGAAGGGCTTTGCCGCCAACTTGCTGGGCGGGCTGGGCAACGTGCCGGGGGCCATTGCGGGCGGGCTGCTGCTCGGCCTCATCGAGAGCTACGGCGTGGCCCTGTTCGGCGCGACGTATCGCAACTTGTTCGCCTTCGTCTTGCTCATCGGCGTGTTGGTCGTTCGCCCGCAGGGCCTGTTCACCCGCAAAAAGCAATTGCCACCCGAGCCACTGACCGGCACGTTTGTGCCCAACAGCAAGCCAGTGCGTGTGCCGCGCTGGGTTATTTTGTCGTTGGTGTTGATGGCGCTTGCGTTGCCCCTTGTTATCTCCGACCCCTACATGCTGCAAATTTTGACCAATGCCTGGCTGATGGCTCTGCTGGCCTTGAGCCTGACGCTGGTGACCGGCACCGCCGGGCAGACTTCACTCGGTCATGCGGGGTTTCTCGCCATCGGCGCGTATGCCTCGGCCATCCTCACCCAACGCTTTAGTTTGCCTTTCGAGGTGTCGCTCATTCTCAGCGCCCTCATCACAGCCATTCTTGGTACGCTGTTGGTGTTGCCTGCCTTTCGCTTGCGGGCGCATTACGTCGCCATCGCCACGCTGGGCCTCGGCGAGATCGTGAACCAGATCATTTTGAACTGGGGTAGCCTGACGAACGGGCCGCTGGGCATTGCCAACATTGCGCCGCCGTCGTTTTTGGGCATGCAAGCCATCACCCCGCGCGCGGTGTATTGGTATGCGCTGGCGCTGTTGCTGTTGGGTGCGTTGTTTCAGTGGCGGCTGGTGCGTTCGCATTTGGGCCGCACCTGGCGCGCCATCCGAGAGGACGACGTAGCGGCGCAGGCCTTTGGCATCAACCT
>JAYTNY010000063.1:0-5092 GCA_043748055.1 Roseobacter sp. | reverse complement strand
GCCACCATCACCACGATCTCAGCATCCACGCCGGTAATCTCGTGCGGCATCACAAAGTAATTTGTGCCGGTGTGGTCGGGCTTCTGCCAGTTGATGTTGAACAGGTTGATGGGGTCGAGCGGGTTCTGCGCTCGCATCGCGGCTGCTTTCTCGCGCACGCTGAGTTCGATGGTGTGTGGGTGCAGCATTTCTTCGAAAGTTGGGAATAGATTAGGCATGATTGTGTGAAATTCTCTTTATCAGAGAGAGTTTAATTAGCGGATCTGTTGAACAAAAACCTTTGAACCAAAAAATAGATTTTAGTATCACTTGCGCTTATTCTAGGGGGGGACACTCAAATCTACTCAAGCACACACTTTCTCTATATCTCTTGCAAAAGCAGCCAAACGACGCAAAATTCAAGAACAATTGCAATATCAGCAGAGTGCGTTTATAGAGGTAATACCATGGACAAGAAGACAAGCAACGAGGATATCAGTGTGGCTGTTCTGGATGGGCCTACTGTGGGTTGGGTCGCTAGTGCCATAAATTCCAGTGCCGAAATCCTTGACCTCTTTGATGTTGCCGCCATCATAGAGGCTGTAGTCTTGCATGACAGAGTAGAGCTTTTATTCCCCTCCGATCTCAACGATCTAGAACGCCAGTTTCTTGATGCCGCCCGTGATGCACTGGGGCCTCTTATAAAGGCAGGCATTGTCAATATTGTCAATTACGACTTACCTGAAACAAAAACAACGCAATCTCACTCGGTGGATGAAGAGCTACCCTCAAGAGTAGTTCTTGATGCCGATGAAGATTTCACAGGATGGTTTATCTTACAAACTGTAAGATTTAACATTGCAGAACGTGCATCATCCGGAAACGCCATTGTGCTTCCGCGTCAATCGGCGATATACAAGATGAATCGCAGAGTCAAAGCAGAGCACTCAATTTGCAACCTGTATTTGAATTACAAATCGGTGCGCGAATTAGCTCAGCTTGCGCGATATGCAAGCAAAGGAAAGCCTAGCGGTATTGATGGCGCATCAGCTTACTGGGATTTGCCTTTGCCCCCACTTTGCCTGGATGTATTAGAAAGATGCAAGACCATTGACAAGATTTGGACCACCGCAGGTGATCTATGGGACGAACACTTGAGCATACGTCGGCGGCATCATGAAGTTATCTTCAATCACGGAGATAAAAACTCAAGCCCAGCAACCAGAGAAAAGCAAGCCAAGAAACTGCGACAAGAATGGGCAAAATTAGCGTTCAAATGGCGAGACCGCATAGACTCTTTCAAAATGGCTGATACGACCAGCGACTTAAGTCAAGCAACGGGTATTCTGGGAGAGATGGGGGGTCTGGAACTATCAATTGCAGGTGATATTGCACTAGATCCCACTGCACCGTTGCAATGGGCAAAATTAATTCACCGCTTGTATGAGCGTGTCTCTGGTTACTGGCGACTGCGCAATATTCATGATTCTCTAGAATCATATTGGAAGGTCAATGATTTTGAACTCTATCGCCATTTTGAGCGATTATTTAAGCGCCCGGTTACAAAAGCAGATCACGCAGAACTTATCAAAGCTGAGGCCCAAGATCGAAGTTATCCAGAAAAAGTAGTGATTGTGGATCTATTTCCTGATTAACCCCAAAGCGTAGGCGTTTTGTCGTCGTGCGCATGCTCAGCAATCTTAAAAGACATACACCGCCCCCGCCACGGGCGCGCTCACTCTGCCCGCAAACTCCTGCTGCGCCTCCTCAATAAACACGGGCACCTGCCCTTCATAGACGTTATCGATGTGCACCAAAGCCAAGTGTTTGGCGTTGGCGGCTTTGGCGTTGCGCCCTGCAATCTGTGCCGTGCTGTGGCCGAACGCGCCCTCCGCATGTTGTGGATGAATCGTCGCGCTCAAATCCGTATCGTGAACCAGCAAATCGGCATTCTGTGCCAGCGGCGCAATGTTCTGGCATGGGCCAGTGTCGCCGGTAAACGCCAGCACAATCCTTGGAAGAGATTGGAGATTGGAGATTGGAGATTGTGGGTCGCTCAATCTCCAATCTCTAATCTCTAATCTCAATCCCAATACCGGTGCAAAATCGCTGTGCTTCATTGGCCAGGTTTTGAGCATGATGTTGGGGTGGATGCGCGCTTCGCTGGGTGCATCGGTGGGTAGCACAATGCGCGGCGCAGATTCGGCCACGCTAGTGAGCGACCCATAGGCCGCGCGCAACAATTCATCCAACCCAACAAACGTCGCCTCGCTTGCAATCAAAATGGGCGTTTGCAAACTGGCGCTGGGGTTAAGCTGATACCACAGCATCAACATCGGGTAGCCCAGCGCATGGTCGCCATGCCGATGGGTGACGAAGATGTGCGTAATCTCTCGCGGCGAGACGCCCACCGCATCCAGTTGTTGCAGGATAGCTGGCCCGCAGTCAATCAACATTGTCTCGCTGCCCAGCCGCAGCAAATAGCTGGCGTTGGTGCCGCCGCTCATCGGAATGGCCGAACCAACGCCGAGGAAAATCACTTCGAGGGGTTTCGTCATGAAAGTAAGCCGCGAAAATACGCAAAATTTCGCGTCATTATAATGATTACGACTCGATTCGATTTTTACTCAATTTTGTAACCCAAGCTGTGCTGAACCAGCACGAACTCGTACTAACACAAAAGGAAAACCCAGGATGGCAACCGAAATTCTCACCAACTTTGTCAATGGCGCATTTACAAGATCAAAAGCCAGCGCCACGCTACCCGTGAAAAACCCGGCCACGGCGCAAACAATCGCCGAGGTGCCGCTCTCGCCCAAAGAGGAAGTGGACGCAGCGGCACAGGCCGCGTTGACGGCCTTCAAAGAGTGGCGGCGCACGCCGGTGGGCGACCGCATTCAGCCGTTGTACAAACTTAAAGCCTTGATGGAGCAACACCGCGATGAGTTGGCCCGGATTATTACCAACGAGGCGGGCAAGACTTACGTCGAGAGCGATGCCGAGATTCAGCGCGCCATCGAAAACATCGAAGTGGCTGCCGGTGCGCCCGTGATGATGCAGGGCACCAACAACGAGGACATTGCGCGTGGCATTGACGAGCACATGATGCGCCAGCCGTTGGGCGTGGTGGCGGCCATCACCCCGTTCAACTTCCCGCTGATGGTGCCGCTGTGGTTTATGCCCTACGCCGTGGCGTGCGGCAATTGCTTTTTGCTAAAGCCCAGCGAGAAAGTGCCGATGACGATGCACAAGCTGATGGAGCTGGTGGAGATGGCGGGCTTTCCGAAGGGCGTGATTCAAATTGTGAACGGCGATAAGGAAGTGGTGGATGCCATACTCGATCATCCCGGTATCCGCGCGGTCAGCTTTGTCGGTTCAACGCCCGTCGCGCGCTACATCTACAGCCGCGCCACCGCCAACGGCAAGCGGGCGCAGTGCCAGGGCGGGGCCAAGAACCCCATCGTCATCATGCCCGATGCCGACATGGAGACCACCACCAAGATCGCCGCCGACAGCGCCTTTGGCTGCGCCGGGCAACGCTGTTTGGCTGCCAGCGTGGGCATTACGGTCGGCAACTCGCGCCACGAATTTTTGGAGCGGCTGGCCGACGCGGCCTCCTCGCGCACGGTGGGTTATGGGCTGGATAAAGGCGTGCAGATGGGGCCGGTGATTAACCCCGACAGCAAGAGCCGCATCGAGAAACTCATTGCGTTGGGTGAGAGCGAGGGCGCAAAAGTTGTTATAGATGGCCGCAGCAAAAAGGTGAACGGCTACGAGGATGGCAACTTCGTCTTCCCAACTATTTTGGATGGCGTGCCGGCTCAAAGCGAGATTGCGCGCACCGAAATTTTTGGCCCGGTCTTCAGCCTGATGCACGCCGAGACGATTGAAGAGGCGATTGCGTTGGTGAACGACCGCGCGTATGGCAACGCGGCCAGCATCTTCACCAACAACGGCGCAACGGCGCGGCAGTTTCGCTACGAGGTGACCAGCGGCAACGTCGGCATCAACATCGGCGTGCCCGCGCCGATGGCCTACTTTCCCTTCAGCGGCTGGCGCGAGAGCTTCTTCGGCGATCTGCACGCGCAAGGCTTTCACGGGATTGAGTTTTACACCGAGACCAAAGTTGTTATCGAGCGCTGGCCGAAGGAGTGGAGCCGGAAGTTTTAGGCCAGCATGCGCGTTCCCGCAAAAACAAACCAGGTTTCTCTGAGAAACCTGGTTTGTTTTTGCGAGTTTACTGCTGCGCTTCGATGAGCAAGATGATGCTGCTGGTTTCGGTTGGGCTGAGGTAGAAGCCGATGCGCGCCTGCCACGCACCCAGCTTGTCGAACAACACTGATTGCACGAGATAGCCGCCGCTGCTCTCGCGGGTCATTGTGAATGTTTTTGCCTCGGCGGTCTCGGCTGAATTCGCCGCCACATACAACGTGGGTGTGATGATTGCTAATTGCCCAAAGTTGGATGTGGCGACAATAGATAACTGGCTCACTTGCCCAGCCTGCACTGGGTAGGGCGAAAGCCTGACGCTGATTTGTGTGCCGCTGATGACTTGTGAGCCGAGGCCGTCCGCGTCGAGTTTCATCGCCATGCTGGCGAGTTGCTGTTCCAGCGAGGGCGTGGCTGCTGCTTGTTGCAATTGCTGTAAACGGCCATTCAGAATCACCGCGACCCCCATCAACAAAACAGCCAAGATGAAGCTGAGCAGGATGAAGCGGAGAGCGAGGCGAGGGGACATGGGGATGGTGGTTGGTGAATAGGGATTGGTGATTGGGATACTCACCAATCCCTATTTACCAATCACTCCTTACACAACAACGTAAAGAACGTAAAACACTACCAGCCACACGCCCACAATGAAGGCCCAATACAGCGTGGCGGCTTGCACCAATAGACGGCGCTTGGCGCTGAATTGGCCGATGAGCGCGCGCAGCAGCACGATGAGCATGAGCGACACGCCGATAAAGACGCGCGCCACATGAAACACCAACAGCGCAATAAACGCCGAGCCATAGCCACTGGTTTGGGCGGTGAAGCCGAGTTGGGCGAACTCGATGGATTGGATGGCCATGAAGACCACACCCAGCATAGCTGCGATGCTGACGCCCACTTG
>JAYTNY010000062.1:0-9301 GCA_043748055.1 Roseobacter sp. | reverse complement strand
CGTGAGCATTGTGGCCGAGATCGTTGCAGCGTTGCGGTTGCTTAGCAGCAGCTAACATGACCAACCTCGAAGAAATCACGATTGCCGAGCTTCAACAGGCGTTGACAGCGGGCCATACCAGCGCAGTGGCGCTGACGCAAGCGTACTTAACGCGCATCGCGGACTTAGACAAGCCACTGGGTTTGAACAGCGTGATTGAGCTTAACCCCGCTGCTGTCGAAATCGCTGAGGCATTGGATGCAGAGCGCCGAACCTCTGGCCCGCGCAGCCCGTTGCACGGCATCCCCATGTTGCTCAAAGACAATATCGACACGGGCGACAGCATGCAGACCAGCGCCGGATCGCTGGCACTGGTGGGCCAGCCTGCCGCGCAAGATGCGACTGTGGCGGCCAAGTTACGCGCGGCCGGCGCAGTGATTTTGGGCAAAACGAATTTGAGCGAATGGGCGAACTTCCGCGCCACCCATTCGACCAGTGGTTGGAGCGGGCGCGGCGGCCAAACCCGCAACCCGTATGCGCTAGACCGCAACCCCAGTGGGTCAAGCGCTGGCTCTGCCGCAGCCGTCTCGGCCAACCTGTGCGCTGCGGCGCTCGGTACCGAGACCGACGGCTCCATTATTTCGCCATCCAGCCATTGCGGCATAGTGGGTCTTAAGCCCACCGTTGGGCTGGTGAGCCGTGCTGGTGTGATTCCCATCTCGCACAGCCAAGACACCGTAGGCCCCCATACGCGTTGCGTAGCGGATGCGGCTGTGGTGTTGAGCTGCATCGCAGGCGAAGACCCACGCGACCCAGCCACGCGGGGCTGCATGGCGCAGGACTACAGCCAGTTTCTTAATGCCGATGGGCTGCGCGGGGCGCGCATTGGCGTGTTACGCGGGGATGGCTTTACGGGCTATAGCGACGCAGCCGACGTGATCTTTGAGTCGTCGCTTGCGGCCCTGCGCGAGACAGGCGCGATACTGATTGACCCGGTGCAGATACCCAGCATGGATGCGCTGAGAAAAGACCCGGCGGAGCTGATCGTGCTGGTGCACGAGTTCAAACGCGACCTGAACGCCTATCTCGCCACGCGGCAGGGCGTGCCAGCACGGTCACTGGCCGAGGTCATTGCCTTTAACCAAACGCATGCCGAGCGCGAGATGCCGTTCTTCGATCAGGAGATGATGATTTTGGCTGAGTCTGACCCATTCAGCGAGGACATTTACCAGGCGGCGGCGATGCGCGGGCGCAGGTTGGCGGGCAAGGCGGGGATTGATGCGGCGCTGGCCGAGCATGGGCTGGATGCCCTCATCGCCCCCACCGATGCGCCCGCTGGCATGATTGATTTAGTCCACGGCAGCACCCATCGTGGGGATAGCACCTCGCTGGCGGCGCTGGCAGGTTATCCGATTATTACCGTGCCTGCCGGCATGTGGCTCGGCTTGCCGGTTGGGCTGAGCTTTATCGGCAGCGCATGGAGCGAAGCCACGCTGATCCGGCTGGCGTATGCTTTTGAGCAAGCCACGCACGCCCGCAAAGCGCCGCAGCTATTGGCGACGGTGAATCTCGCGATGGCGGCTCAGGAACTTTTGCGCAGGCCTCAAAAGACTGCCGAAGCGATTTTGGCGCAGGTGTTGAGAGGCATGCAGGTGAGTGCTCAGCCTTGACCTGACAGCCGTACGGAATGCGGGGTTCAATTCAGGGCATAGTCAATCGCCTGCTCCAGCGTCATGGCGCGGCCTTCGGCATAGGCGGCTTCGTAGGCGGCATCGCCGAGGGCGGCGCGGGCTTTGGCGATGTAGGGGGCAATTTCCATCTCGTTGTTTCGGAAGCGATATTGGTTTGTCGTAGTAAGTTCGGCATCGGCTGCTGCAAACAATTTGGCGGCCCGTACCGCATCGCCACTGCCGCTGGCGACACACGCACTCGCGTCAAAAAGATTGGCATAGTTACCGGCTACTGTGCCAAAGTTTGCGACCAGCAGTTTCGTCAACTCGTTCAAGAGCAGTTGCGCACGTGCATGATTTCCGGCATCGTTCAGAGATTTGGCTGTCAACATAATCGGGAGCCAAAGATCAAGCGGGGCCAGCATTTCTCGCGTAAACATCAAGAGTGCCTCATTCAGCACCACCGCACGTGGCACATCGCCCATGTAACGAATGCACTCCGTGATGATGCCACGCGCGTTCATCTCTGCACGGGGGTCGTTGATTTGTTGAGCCAATAACGCAGCTTCCTCTGCATACTTCAACGCCTCTTCAAAACGTTCTAGCTCTAGTAGCTGGTTGGCATGTTCAAACAAGAGCAAAGTGAGATTAACAAGATCGCCCGTTTGGCGACATGAGACGATGGTACTAAGACGCAACGCTTCAGCTTTGTCAAACTCTTTATTGATATTGAACAACCAGGCTAATCCCTTTTTCTGGTTGTGTTCAATCAGTGTGTTTCCCAGAAAACTCGATAAGGCAATAGCGTCTTCCAAAAGGTGTAAACCTGCTGAGTTGTCGGGCTGGTTCATCCGCATGCAAATGCCCACTTGTCCTTTTGCATCGGCAATACCGTGCAAGTCCCCAGCAGCTTCGTAATATGCCAATGATTTCTGCAATCTTGGTAAGGCTTCTGCTGTTGCAAAATTCACTTTAATCAACGTTCGCGCCAACCATACGCCACCTTGAACCCGGGCAGGCATATCGTCAGTTAAGGCATCAGCGGCACGATGCACCCAACGCCAGACATCGTTTTGATGCGATGTCGCATTTCGCCAGGGCATTTGCAAAACGCCCACCATTCGGCAACCAAGAGCTGGATCACCCGCCGGACTAAAACTCCACTGCAACGCCGCAGACAAGTTCGCATATTCGCGCTCAAGTTTGGCAAACCAGTGACGCTGGTCGCTACTTTGCACACCGATATAGATTTGCTCTGCCAGTTGTGCAAAAGTTTCTGCATGACGGCTCGTCGTCTCTTCTAACCCATCTTTCTTACGTAGATTCTCCAACGCATAGGCTCGAATCGTTTCAAGCAAGTGATAACGAGTTGAACCGTCATGCTCTTCCGTAACCACTAACGATTTACCCACCAGATGTATGAGCAAAGGCAACACATCCGTTTGACGAATCAGGTCATCACTCACCACCTGCTCGGCCTGCTCCAACTCCCACCCGCCGACGAATACGCCTAGCCGCCGAAACACAATCTTCTCCGGCTCAGTCAGCGAGTCATAGCTCCAATCAATCAGCGCCCGCAAGGTTTGATGGCGCGGCAGCGCGCCCCGCCGACCACCGACCAGCAGGGCAAAGCGATCCTCCAGCCGTGCTGCAATATCACTCAGGCTCAGGGCACTCAATCGCGCTGCCGCCAGCTCAATCGCGAGAGGCATGCCATCCAAGCGTTGGCAGATGTGGGCTACGGTTTTGTCTTGCGCGCTCAACGGCACATCGCTTCGCGCGGCGGTGGCTCGATCTACGAATAATCGCCCCGCCTCATCCGGCTGCATGGGCGGCACGCGCCAAGTAGCTTCGCCCTCAATGTCTAGCCGTTCGCGGCTGGTCGTCAGAATCGTGACGCGTGGGCAGGCGCGTAACAGATCAATTGAAAACGCGGCAACTGCGTCAATCACATGCTCGCAGTTATCCAACACCAGTAACACCTGCCGCTCGCGCAAAAAATCCAGCACTTGCTCTTGCGCTGGCCGATCCACCGCGATTAAGCCAAGCGCACGAGCGACGACATCGGGGATGAGCGCGGGATCGCTGAGCGCGGCCAACTCGGCGTACCACACGCCTTCGCTGTAGGCGATGAGCACATCGGCGGCGATGCGTTGGGCCAGGCGCGTCTTGCCGCAGCCACCCGCGCCGGTTAGAGTCAGCAGCCGCGTGAGGCCGAGCAGGCGGCGCGCCTCGGCGATCTCTTGGGCACGACCCACAAAGCTGGTGAGCGGGGCGGGCAGATTGGTGCGGCGCACGCGCTGGCCGGGCGGCAGCCGCGACAAACGGGTGATCAGGCGGGCCTCGTTGAGATTGCGTTCAAACAGCGGCGGCATATCTGCCGCCAGCAATAGGGCATTGGCCTCATCCAGCGTGGTCAGCGCGCTCTGATCGGCCAGCGTCTCAATCAGCCGCACCACGCGTTCGCGGCCACTCGGCCCGGTCAGGTCTTTCTTGCCCTGCCCCATCCGTACCAAGATGGCTTGGTTGTAGCCCGCCAGTTCGGCCAAGCGTGTTTGCGTGAGGCCGGGCTTGCGAGCGCGGTATTGGGCCAGCAGTTCGCCGAAGGGATGGCGGGTGTCTGTCTTTGTTGTCACAAAGCTCCCTTGAAATACAGAGGATGAGGCGTTCAACCGGCACTCCCCCCAAATCGCGCTGGCAAACGCCTCGTCCTCTGCACAGTGATAACAGAAGTTGATTTAGAAAAAGTGACAGATTTGTCAGTATGTGCAGAGGCGTTGAGCAGTAGTGTGGGGCGGAGTTTAGCTTCAAACGTTTTAAGGTGGCCCGCAGCACTGCGCGATTTTTTAGGAGATCAAGAGGAGCAACAGATTATGAACCGCAAATTGATTGTTGACTGGGTTACGCGTGGTACGGTGAGTCTTGCCATACTTATAGGCGCTTCAGGGCGAGTTCAGGCACAAGGCGGCCAACCACTTAACCCAGACAACCCGAATCAACCGCAAGCAATTACGACTCAGGTCGGGTCTGCATTCAGCTACCAGGGGCAGATCAAAAAGAGTGGCAGCGCGGTGAATGGCGCATGCGACTTTCAGTTTAGCCTTTGGAATGATGGTGGCGCTGGGGCGCAAATTGGCAATATCCAAACCCAAAACGGCATCGTTGTTAAGAACGGGTTGTTCACAACCCAGCTCGATTTCGGCAATCGCTTTACGGGCGATATTCGCTGGTTGCAGATTGCGGTGAAGTGCGCGGGCGATTCTGGTTTTATTGTGTTGGGCCGTCAGATGCTCACATCATCGCCTTACGCATTGGGGTTGATGCCAGAGACGATTGTGAATGGCAATGTGCCGGAGAACCGTGGTGTCATTCGCGCCAACAACACCGGGGCAGGATTTGGACTATGGGGCGAAAGCGCGAACGGTGCTGGTGTCGTGGGCGTGAGCAAAGGTGCCTGGATCGGCGTTTATGGAGAAAGTGCGCAATACCATGGGATCGTGGGGACTGCCTTCAGCCAGTATCACAGCGGCGTTGTTGGCGAGAACAAAGGTGACGGTTGGGGAGTCTACGGCCTAAGCAAAGGCAGCGGCGTAGTCGGTAAAAGCTTGGGCTCAGGTATCGGTGTTTATGGAGAAAGCAAAGACTATGAGGGTGTACGAGGCGTGTCTTACAACATCAATCATGGCGCAATTGTTGGTGTGCATGAAGGCGGCGGCTGGGGGATGTACGGTCTAAGCAAAGGTAATGGCATCGTCGGTGAAAGCACCAACGGCGCAGTAGGTGTCTTTGGCAGAAGCTCTGGCGGCACACAAGGCACAGGCGTATGGGGCGAAAGCAGCACAGGCGCTGGTGTCGTGGGCGTGAATACTGCGAACTGGATCGGTGTATACGGTAAGAGCACCAACTTTCACGGTATCTATGCCGAAAGCGCCAGTGCGACTAATGCCGCGTTGTATGCCAAGAACACAGGCGGTGGCAAGGCGGCATTCTTCGACGGCAGGGCGACCACTCGAATTTTCGAGATCATCGGCGGCTCCGATCTGGCCGAGCGATTCAATCTCAGTATTGAAGCTGAGCCTGGAACGCTGCTTGTGATTGATGAGGTCAAACCCGGCCTACTCAAACCCAGCACTACTACTTACGACACAAAGATTGCGGGCATCGTCAGCGGTGCAGGCGGTGTGAATCCAGGCCTCACCCTGCATCAAGAGGGTGTGCTGGAAGGCAATACAGAAGTCGCTATTGCCGGGCGCGTCTATGTGAAAGCAACAACAGCGAATGGCGCGATTAAACCGGGCGATTTGCTCACAACCTCAGATGTTGCGGGTTACGCGATGAAGGCAACGGATCGTGAGCGCGCCTATGGGGCGGTGATAGGCAAGGCGATGACGGGGCTGGAGAGCGGGACTGGTTTGGTGTTGGTGCTGGTGAATTTGCAATAAACAGCACGCATGAAGATGAAACTCAACCTCACAGATTGAGAGAGGATTTTCGCCATGAAAACTTTGAAGTTTCGATACATTGCTCTGGGTTCGGTGCTGATTGAACTCGTACTGATCTGCTATGGAACACTGCAGCCCATACAAGCTAACCAATCCGACCAACAATTGCAACTGCCGATGTACTCGCCTGCGTCAGTTCAAGTTGACAGTCGTCTAGCCTATGCAAATATGTGTGCAGCAGAGATGGGAGTTATCCCCGCTTTCAAGTGTACGGATGGTCAGCAGATTCCCATCACAGTAGGAGGCGTGAATCAAACAAGTACAACGACAGATTGTGACAAGCCTGTGCAGCTGGAGCATAATTGCGTCCCTGGCTCGCGTTTGCTTCGCCCGCAGACCACTGTTGCCGGAGTAAAAGTCGCGATCATCTGCCGCAAATATTACGACACGCCCCAAAATCTTAATGAGTTTCATGACATTGCGATTGTGCAGCACAACCCGGCGACTGGAAACACCTGTTGGTTTCAAACTCCGCCAGGCACTCCTCAAGATACGACTGGTGGCGTGCCCAGCCCGATGGAGGATTCACATGCGGCTACTCACTATTGGCTTGAGCTCCATGATGTAAATAGTGACACCGACGTATCTCGCATCAACTGTCAAAGATGTCATGCGGCCGATCCATTTATTTGGACACCTTGGATCGGACAGGTCGTTGATGTGAATAACACAAACTGGAATCCTAAGGGTAAGTATGCGTCGAACTTTCAACACATTTTTGATGAGTCTCAACCACTCGCCATGAGCCCTACCGGCAATTCATGCAGCAATTGTCATCGCATTGGTGTAACCACAGATTCTCAAATTTTTTTGAAGCGCGCCATTGCTTGGAATACGGCTGTCGAACTCGATCCACGTCATTCGCCAGTGAAAGCATGGATGCCACCCTACGATACAACGGAATCAAGTTGGCATAGCCTCTTTGATGTCAGTGTCGCCCAACTGATGCGCTGCTTTGACGATCCAACGCAGTCAGAATGCAATGCATCCATTCCAAGCTCGGACAATGCAGCATTAATCTATGTAAATCAAGGCAACACAGGTGTTCAGGACGGAAGTATTGCGCATCCTTTCAAAACAATAGCTGCAGCAGTAGCAGCAGTTACACCTGGAGGCACAATAGTTATTCAATCGGGGAGTTATGTTGAGCCAGTTTTGATTTCGAAGCATGTAGCATTTCGCAATCAGAACGGAACGGTCATCATCAAAGCCCCTTAACTTAACCTCATGAAAACTCTTTTAATAAGTGCCTATCTGAGTATGTTGATGGTTATCGCTTATCCGTTGCAAGCGCAAACCTCCAACCCATACGAACTGGTCAACGGCACCTTTGACTCAAGTAGCACCCTCAGTGCGAGCAACTACGAGCTTGTAACAAGTTCCAACCACGCAAGCGCCAACGAGATCAGCAGCGGAGTCTACGCACTCAGCGGTGGCCTTTCTGGAAGTGTCATCACAGCACCCGTTGCAGCCAGTCGTAAGATTTACTTACCTGTAATAAGGCGATAACACGCATAGCTGCGCGGTCACCCAATCTGAAGAGACAACAGTAACAAAATCTTGCACGACGTTTTTCTTCTTGGGCCAAACACAAAGCCCGCTCAGGTAATACCTGAGCGGGCTTTGTGTTTGGCCTAAGAAGTCTGACCTTAGCACTTGCTAAACATCCCCCCAAATCCCTTGACACAATCGTTAGCATGGCTAACAATTAACCACGTCAAACAAATGCCCAAGAAGACAACCCAGAACGCCGCACAACTGGCACGCCAAGTGATGGACATGGTGCCGCCCATGATGCGCGCCATGAACGCTCCCATGCGCGATGCCGGGGACGCGGGCAACATGATGCAGATGTATACGATGGGCGCGTTGCACAAAGGCCCGCGCGCCTTCAAAGATTTAGTGGCACATCGGCGGGTGTCGGCGCCCACGCTCTCGCGTTCGATAGAGGCCTTGGTAAAGCGCGGCTGGGTGGCGCGCGTGCCCCACCCCGACGACAAACGCCAGATTCTGCTGAAATTAACGGAGGCCGGGCAACAGGAGTTTGAGGGTGTGCGCCAACGCACGCAGGATCATCTGGCAAAGCTGCTTTCGGCGTTAAACCAAGACGAACGCATAGCGGCGTTTGCTGGCATTGAAGCGTTGCAAAAGGCGTTTGCGGTGGTGGTAGCGGAGGCGCATCCCAAAAGAAATTGTTGAGTGACGATGTGACCTGGCAGGTTTGAACACTGAACATCGAATGCGTGCTGAGTTCAACCTGCCAGGTCTAGCAAGAGAAGATTGAGTACAACACCAAACCTGGCAGGTCTCGACAACGCTACAACTTCGGACACGTTGCGCGGCTAGACCTGCCAGGTTTTGAGTTACAACTATGCAAGCACAAACACAAAATGGAAGACCCAGCGGCGCAGGCGGCCCACCGGCAGGCACGGGCAGGCCACCCCAACAGCCCATGAACTGGAAGGCCTTGCGTCGCGCGCTGGGCTATTTGCTGAAGCCCTACGGCAAGTTGATGGCGATTGCCTTCATCAGCCTGTTACTCGGCTCCGCCGCCAGCCTCATCAGCCCCAGGCTGATTCAACGCGCGATTGATGATGGCATTGTTCCCAAGAACATGAACGCCATTTTGATCGCCGTCGTGGGCTTGCTCGTCGTCGCCGTCGTCAAAGGCGTGTTCTCGTTTTTGCAAAACTTCGTTAGCGAGAAGGCCAGCCAGAACATGGCCTACGACTTGCGCAACGAGATCTTTAACAAGATCACCGAGATGAGCTTTAGCTTTTACGACAAGCAACAAACCGGCCAACTGATGACGCGCGTAACCAGCGATGTGGACACGCTGCGTCAATTTATTGGTCAAGGCTTTTTGCAACTCATCGGCGCAGTCATCACGCTGATCGTCGTCGCCATCGTGTTGTTCGCCGCCAACTGGCAACTGGCGCTGGTGGAGGTGCTGAGCATCCCGATTATTTTTGTGCTGCTGGGCTACTTCATTCAGCGCGTGCGCCCGCTGTTTATGGCCGCGCAAATGAAGCTGGGCGCGCTGAACACCGTGTTGCAAGAAAATTTGGCGGGCATTCGGGTGGTGCGCTCGTTCGCCCGCGAGCCGCACGAGGTGCAGCGCTACACCGCCATCAACCAAGAGCTGAGCGA
>JAYTNY010000061.1:0-7516 GCA_043748055.1 Roseobacter sp. | reverse complement strand
CGGGCGGCGTGATGGCCGTAAAGCGCAAATTGACAACGGTGAGGCCGAAGTGCTTGGCGAACATATCCCCCATCACCTCGCCCACCTGTTTGGAGAGCGCATAGTCGTTCTGCGGGTCTAACGGCAGGTCTTCGTCTATCGGCAAGTATTTGTAGCGCGTGTCGTTGCGCATCAACACCGTGCGTGTGGCTTGTATGGATGAGGCCAACACCACCCGCTTGATGCCCAACTGAACCGCTGCCTCCAACACGTTGTAGGCGCTGTTCACGTTCACCGCAAACGCGCGCGCATTGGGCACCATGCCGTGGTCTCGAATCGCCGCCAGGTGAATCACCGCATCGGCCCCGCCTAACGCGCCCACCGTCTGACCATAATCCGCCAAATCCGCGCCAAAGCAACCCGGCCCCATGGTGTCCACACCCAACACATCTACGCCCGCCTGTGTTTTGGCATAGTCCACCGTATGGCTGCCAATCAAGCCTTTCGATCCTGTTATTACCAGTTTCATAATCAGTTTGAAGGTTTGAAGGTTTGAAGGTTGGTAAGGTTGAAACTTTACCAACCTTCAAACCTTACCAACCTTCCAACCTCCTACGCATACACCGCCTGCCGCAACCCTTTGATGTAACCGATGGCAAACAGCCGCCCAATGGCGCTGTAGCCCGCGTTCTCGTTGCTGTCGCCCTCTACCGTAGGCACATGATCGGGCCTCAGCACGCCGTTAAAGCCAATGTCTTTATAGGCCTGCATGCAGGCCAGCATGTCGGTCTGGCCGTCGTCGTGCCAGCGCTCCTCAAATTTTTCGGGCGTGCCTTTTACATCGCGGAAATGCACAAACGTAATCTTGTCGCCAAAGCTGCGAATCACCTCCGGCAGCGTCTGCGTCATCAGCGTAAAGTTGCCCTGGCACATCGTAATCGTGTTCATTGGGCTGGGCACTAAGTCTAATAAGCGTTGGTAGTTCTGCACGCTGCGCATGATGCGCCCCACCCCGCGAATGGGCGAGAGCGGCGGGTCGTCCGGGTGCATCGAGAGTTTTACGCCCGCCTTCTCGGCCACGGGCAACACACGCCGCAGAAAGTATTCCAGCGTCTCCCACAACTTGTCTTCGCCGATCTCGCCCAGCGGCACAATGGGTGCGTCTTTCATGTAGCTGTGGTCATAGCTCGTCACCACGCTGCCCCCGCGGCTTGGCGTTGTGGTGCTGGTGCGCATCCAGTTCTGGCTGCACATCCATTCGTAGCACCACACGGGCACGCCCAGCTTGCCCATGTTGGTAATCAGGTCACACACCACATCAATTTCTTCGTCGCGCCCCGGCAGCCCGCGCTTGGCATTTTCGAGGGGCGGTCGCGCTTCAATCACGCTGAGCGTAAAACCCGCATCTTCGTAACGCTTCTTCATGCGCAACAAGGGCATGTAGCTGCACGGGTGGTCGCTGCCATTCGTCGGGTCGCCATACGGCAAGCCGCCGACGGCGTAATCCACCCCCGCCTGCTTGCACAAACGCCACAGCGCGGAGGGAGTGGGAGGGAGGAATTCGGCTATTTGAATCATGGTTATTGGCAATTAGCTATTGGCAATTAGCTATTGGCGAACAGTGAATAGCCAATAGCTAATTGCCAATCTACTCATCGTCGTTGATTGTAGTGAAAACACAAAAGTGCTGTTCATTCAGCCAGTTGACTACTTTCTCATCTCAAGCTCATAATCCCCTCGTTCCTAAATCCACAAACAGGTTAAGACATCCGCCTCCCTGCCGAGGCTGACTTAGTTGACCAGAGCTGCGCACACTTACTCATCCCTCTCGTCCCCCTAAATGCCTGATGCTTGTCAGGGTTCATCTTTTTCATCATGCTATCGTTCAGCTTTGGATCACAGCCCATAAACCCGTTCTAAATCCTTTGGGCCAATTCAGGAGAAGCGTTCGTTTCCGCGATAAGTACCATGAGTACGTTAAAACAGAAAAAATTTAGCCTGCGCAAAATCTTAATCGGGCCACCGATTGCGACCGAAGATGCGCAGCATCAAGCCATCAGCAAGAAAATTGCGATGGCCGTGTTCGCCTCCGATGCACTTTCATCGGTGGCCTACGCCACCCAGGAAATTCTCATCGTCTTAGCCGTAGCATCCGCCATTTATGGCGCGGCCATCTACAGCTACTCCATCCCCATCGCGCTGGTCATCGTCGCGTTGCTGGCCGTGCTCACCATCTCGTATCGCCAGACCATCTACGCCTACCCCAATGGCGCAGGGGCGTATCTGGTTGCCAGAGACAACTTGGGCGAAGTGCCCGCCATGATCGCCGCCGCCGCCCTGCTCACGGATTACGTGCTCACCGTCGCCGTCAGCGTCGCCAGTGGTGTCGAGCAACTGGCCTCGGCCTTCCCCGATCTAAAGACCTATCGCATCATTATCTGTGTTGTCATCATCATCGTCATGATGGTGATTAACATGCGCGGCGTAAAAGAAAGCGGCACGGTCTTCGCCATCCCCACTTATTTCTTTATCGGCATGATGGGTGTCATGCTCACCGTTGGCCTGTATCGCGCCTATGTCGCCAATACGCTGGGCATCGTGGATCAAAGCATTCACACCGAGCATTTATACGATTACAACGGCATATTTATCTTGCTACTCTTGCGCGCCTTCAGCTCCGGCTGCACGGCTCTCACCGGCGTCGAGGCTATCTCGGATGGCATCCTGGCGTTCAAAGACCCCAAGAGCAAAAACGCCGCCACCACACTCACCGTAATGGCGGGCATTTTGGCAATCATGTTCTTTGGCATTACAGTGCTGGCCAACAAAGTGCAAGCCGTGCCCACCGAAACGCCCACAGTCATCTCGCAAATCGCGCAAGTCGTGTTTAACAACGGGCCGATGTATATCCTGCTCATCGCCTCGGCTATGCTCATCCTCATCATGGCGGCCAACACGGCCTTTGCCGACTTTCCGCGCCTGGGGGCCTTTGCTGCACGCGATGGCTTTTTGCCGCGCCAAATGGCGAACAAAGGCCGACGTCTGGTGTTCTCGTGGGGCATTGCGCTGCTGGCCGTTGCGGCGTGTGTGCTCATCGTCGTGCGCGATGCGCGCGTCACCGAACTCTTGCCGCTGTATGCCGTGGGTGTTTTCATGGGGTTCACCCTGTCGCAATTCAGCATGGTCAAGCGCTGGCTCACCGTGTCCAAACTCAAGCCCGGCGAATTCACCCGAACCAAGTTTGGCTCTGCCGATTACGACAAAGACTGGCGCGGGAAGCTCATCGTCAGCGCCGTTGGCGGCACGATGACGTTTATCGTCATGCTCGTGTTCGCCATCAGCAAATTTACGGCGGGCGCGTGGGTAGTGTGCGTCATCATCCCAACGTTGGTGTTCTTGTTCTACAAAATTCGCAAGCACTATGTGGATGTGGCCCGCATGCTCAGCATGTCGGACCGTCCAGTCAATCCCATCAAACACGAGATGCTGACGATCGTGCTGGTGGACGATGTGCATGTGGGCACCGTGCCCATGGTGGAGTTCGCCATGTCCTTGCGCCATCCCTGGCTGGCCGTGCACATAGACAACGACTCGGAGAAGACCGAGATTATTAAAGCCAAGTGGGAAGAGCGCATGAAACTGGCGTATCACCCGCTCGTCATTGCCAAAGCGCCGTATCGCAATCTCACCCAGGTCGTCGTCGAATACGTTCAACATCATTTGGATAAGATGGGGCCCAAGAGTCTGGTGCATGTGGTGATGGGCCAACTGGTGATGGACAGCTACCTGGAACAAGCTCTGCACAGCAACACGACGATTCAGTTCAAGCTAGCCCTGCAACGCATGGAGCGCGTCGTCGTCACCGATGTGTCTTACCAGTTGCACACCGATGAAGCTGGGAGCTACCCGGAGAACGTGGAGCAGCGTTACAAAGCCGAACACCCCGAACTCGCGCTTGACCATGCACATGGCGATAGCCATCCTGAGCAACCGCTACCCATTCCAGCCGGGGTCACGCTCAGCGGCCTCTCGCCCTCCGCCGAATTAGCAGCGGACGAAGCCGCAAGAGAATAATCTCGCGGTGTATAGTTTCGTTGGGAATGCTGGGCCAAACCGCCCACCGTTCCGTGCCAAACTGTTTAGTGAAACAGCCTGACACCTAACTGTCAGGCTGTTTTTTTGTGTGATCTTATGAGTGCAAACCAACAAAGCCGTTTTCGTCTGCGCGAGAAGTTATTCGGCAAGCGCCTGTCCTCTGCCGATGCAGCCCACCAGGCTATCAGCAACAAAATCGCGCTGGCTGTGTTTGCGTCGGATGCGTTGTCGTCTGTCGCTTACGCCACGCAGGAAATTCTCATCGTGCTGGCTGCCGCCGCTGTCGTTCTGACCACCAGCATCTACTGGTTCTCTATCCCTATCGCATTAGCTATCGTGCTGCTGTTGGTGATTCTGACCATCTCCTATCGCCAGACGATCTTTGCCTACCCCAGCGGCGGTGGTGCTTACATCGTGGCCCGCGACAACCTGGGCGAAGTGCCTGCCATGGTTGCAGCCGCGGCCCTGCTGACAGATTACATTCTCACCGTCGCCGTCAGCGTGTCATCCGGCGTGGAACAACTCGTTTCGCTCGTCCCATCTATAGACCACATCCGCCCAGAAATTGCGTTCGTGCTCATTGCGTTCATCACCATCTTGAACCTGCGCGGCGTAAAAGAAAGCGGTGTGGTGTTTGCCGTACCCACCTATTTCTTCATCGCCTCAGTCTTGCTGATGATCGGCGTGGGCTTCTTCAAATACTTCACCGGCACATTGGGCACCGCACCCGTGCGCGAAGTGGCGCATTTGTTTGATTACAACGGCCTGTTTGCATTGTTAATTCTGCGCGCGTTTAGCTCCGGCTGCACCGCCCTCACCGGTGTCGAGGCCATCTCCAACGGCATCCAGGCCTTCAAAGACCCCAAGAGCAAAAACGCGGCGACGACGCTGACCGTGATGAGCGCGATTTTGGGCTTTATGTTTTTGGGCATTACGCTGTTAGCCAACTGGGTCAAGGCCGTGCCCACCGAAACGCCCACCGTCATCTCGCAAGTGGCGCAGGTGGTGTTCGATGGCGGCATTCTGTATTACTTATCCATCGCTGCCGCCATTTTGATTTTGATTCTGGCCGCCAACACCAGCTTTGCCGACTTTCCACGCCTGGGGGCATTGGCTGCTGCGGATGGCTTTTTGCCGCGCCAACTGGCGACCAAAGGCCGCCGCCTGGTGTTCTCGTGGGGCATTGTGTTGCTGGCGGGTGCCGCTACGTTGCTGGTGTTTATTTTTGATGCGCGGGTGACGGCCTTGATTCCGTTGTATGCCATTGGCGTGTTCTTAAGTTTTACGCTCTCACAATATGGCATGGTGAAGCGTTGGCGCAAAGCAGGCGCGCTGAAGGTTGGCGAGACCGGCCATGCGCGCTTCTCATCCATCGAATACGACGCCCATTGGAAACTCAAACTCGTCATCAATGCAGTCGGTGCGCTGGCCTCGTTTGTGGTGATGCTTGTGATTACTGCCACTAAGCTGTTGCAAGGGGCGTGGATTGTGGTGCTGCTCATCCCATTGCTGGTGCTGCTTTTCAAGCGCATCCGCCAGCATTATTCGGATGTGGCGCGCGTGCTCAGCATGTCCAAGACCAAAGTGAACCCGATGAAGCGCGAGATGCTGACGATTGTGTTGATCGACGATGTTCATTCCGGCACCGTGCCGATGGTGGAATACGCCATGTCGCTGCGCCATCCCTGGCTGGCCGTGCACCTGGATAACGATGCCGAGAAGACCGCGATTATTCAGGCCAAGTGGAAGGAGCGCATGGAGTATGCCTATCACCCGTTGGTCATCGTACCGGCACCCTACCGCAATTTAACCGATGTGGTGGTGGAGTATGTGCAGGAGAAGCTGGGCAAAATGCCGAAGGGCCTGATTCATGTCGTGATGGGCCAACTCATCATGGACAACTACTTTGAGCAAGCCCTGCACAGCAACACCACCATTCAATTCAAGCTGGCCTTGCAACAATTGCCGCGCGTCGTCGTCACAGATGTGTCGTATCAATTGCACACCGATGAGGCCGAGAACCTGCCAGAAAACATCGAACAACAATACAAGACCGAACATCCCGAACTGGCGCTCGATCACGCGCACGGCGACGGGCATGCCGAGCAGCCCCAGCCCATTCCGGCGGGTGTCACCCTCAGCGGCCTCTCGCCTTCAGCAGAGTTGGCGGAGGATGAGACGGCGAGGAAGTAATCTCTGCAAGCCCAAGGGTTGTCGTAGGGGCTAAGCATTCGGCGAACGCCGCCCCCGTAAATCCGTCGAACACCGAATGCTTCGCCCGCGCTTGTGCGTTTCTATGCCGCCAACAGGGCTAAGCATTCGAGAACCCAGTTGGGTTTGTTAGCCTGCGCTCTCGAATGCTTAGCCCCTACTATTAGCAATCAAATGATGCGCCCAATGTCAGGTAGCATACGCGCCCAACCATGACATCACCGACCGCGCCAACATCATCGTCAAACGCAACAGGCTCAACAGACTTACAAGGCAAATGGGAACTGCGCTGGCATCCATTCAGAGAAGAGTGGGTCATTGTGGCGGCCCACCGGCAGGGCCGCCCGTGGGTGGGCGCAACGGTGGAGCAGCCGCCCGAAGTGCCACGCTACGACCCCAAGTGTTATTTGTGTGCGGGCAACACGCGCATCAACGGCGTGCAAAACCCAGTTTATGGCAGCGTGTATGTGTTCGACAACGACTTCCCCGCTATTGCCAAACACGCGCCGCAGCAACTGAACCCACCCCACCCCGTCTACCAAAACAAACCGGCGCAAGGCATCTCGCGCGTCATTTGCTATAGCCCACGCCATGATCTGACGCTGGCCCAGATGCAAACGAGCGACATTCTGCCGGTGGTGGGCGAATGGCAACGCCAAACGCATGATTTGGGTCAGCGTGATTTTGTGACGCATATTCTCATCACCGAAAACCGGGGCGAGGTGATGGGCATGTCCAACGCCCACCCGCACGGCCAAATTTACGCCACCAATTTTGTGTGGAAGACCGTTGAAGACGAGTTGCGCGCCATGCAGCGCTATGCCAACCACAAGCGCCGCCCACTGTTTGCAGACATGATTGAGGCCGAACAAGCCGATGGTCGCCGCATCGTCTACGAGAACGAACACGCCATCGTCTTTGCGCCGTATTTTGCGCGCTTTGCCTACGAGATCATCGTGGCGCCAAAGCGCGGCGTGTCGCACTTGCACGCGCTGAGCGACATCGAGACCGAAGCGCTGGCCGCCGCCATCCGCGAGCTAACCGTGCGCTACGACAACTTATGGCGCATGAACTTTCCGTACGCCATGACCATTCATCAAGCGCCGCTCGACGGCGGCAACTATCACGACTATCACGCGCACTTGCAGTTTCACCCGCCGCTGCGCAAGCCTGGTCTGCAAAAATTTGTGGCCGCTGCCGAGATCGGCGGTGGCAATTTTTTAAGCGACAC
>JAYTNY010000060.1:0-1561 GCA_043748055.1 Roseobacter sp. | reverse complement strand
CGCAACCGGGTTGCCGGTATCGGTCACCAACGGCGCAGAATCTTTGTAATGCCTCTGGTCGGCGAACAGCGGAATAATCGTGACATCGGTGACGCTGGGTTTGCCCACGGTCAGCGTGCCAGTCTTGTCGAAGGCCACCACTTTGATGTCGGCAGTTTTCTCCAGGTGCGCGCCGCCTTTATACAAAATGCCTTTGCGTGCGCCGTTGCCAATGGCCGACAAGATAGATGCCGGTGTGCTGATGACGAGCGCGCACGGCGAGGCCACCACCATCACCGTCATGGCCCTATAAAACGCGGTTTGGAAAGATTCGCCCAGCAGCAGCGTGGGCACGAGGATGAGCAGCAGCGTAAAGCCGATGACACCCAACGCGTAATACTGCTCGAACTTGTCCAGAAAGCGCTCGGTGGGGGCTTTCTCGGATTGGGCTTCTTCGACCAGTTTGATGAGCTTGGTGATGGTGGATTCTTGCGCCAGTTTGGTGACGCGCACTTCTAACCCGCCGCGCTGGTTAATGGTGCCAGCAAACACAATGCTGCCTGCGCGCTTGGGCACCGGCATAGATTCGCCGGTGAGCGACGACTGATCCATCGAACTCTCACCTTCGGTCACGATGCCGTCTAGCGCTACGCGTTCGCCGGGGCGAATAATCATGTGGTCGTCCAACACAATTTGCTCGATGGGCAGCGTCACTGTGCCGCCATCGCGCTTCACCAGCGCCTGCTCTGGTCGCAGCTTCATCAACGCTTTGATGGCGTTGCGGGTGCGGCCAATGGCGTAGGCTTGCAACACGTTTGAGAGCGAGAACAGAAACAACAGCATGGCACCCTCGAACGGCGCGCCAATAACCGCTGCGCCCAGGGCGGCCAAAATCATCAGCAGGTCTACATCAATTTTTAACTCGCGCAGCGAACGCAAGCCTGCCTGCAAGCCAAACGCGCCGCCCGCCGCATACGCAATCGCGTAAAACCAGTTTTGGCCGGTCAGCAACCCAGCCATCATGGCGATAAATGTGATGACGACGCAGATGGCTTCGAGCCGCTCGCCGGTGAGCCAACTGCGGGCTTGATCCAACAAAGAAGAAGCGGGCTTTTGGCCCGCCCCTAAATTCATCGCCTGGTTCATATCACCTCAATTCACTTCCACATACATCAGCTCGGCCAAATTTCGGCCCAGCGTGTGTACCTGGTGTTGCGTCTCCAAAATGACCGGGCCGCCATAAGGCGCGATCTCTTTGAGCTTTAGTTCTGCGCCGGGTTTGAGGCCTTGCTCGCCCAAATACTTCAGCCAATCACTGTTGTCGGTGTCCACGCAGCGCAACACGCCTTGCGTGCCGGGCTTTTGATCCAGCAGCGGTACGTCGTTCACTTTGGGCAGCGTGCCGTCTTTGTTGGGGATTAGGTGGCCGTGCGGGCAACGGGTGGGGTGGCCCAGCAAGTCGTCCATGCGGTCTTCAAAGCCCTCGTTAATCGAGGTTTCGAGCGCGTGGGCATGTTCGTCCACTTCGTGCCACTCGAACTTCATGATGACGTGCAAGAACATCTCTAGCAGGCGGTGCCGC